>JAGAIH010000034.1 GCA_017626655.1 Clostridia bacterium
CCGAGCCTGTCCAGACGCCCACCGAGGAGCCTACTGAGGCACCCACCGAGGAGACCTTAGCCCCCACCGAGGAAACGCTGGCTCCCACTGAGGAAACCCAGGCACCTACCGAGGAGACCCAGGCTCCCACCGAGCCCGAGGAGACCGAGCCTCCCATCGTGGACGTCATGGTGGGCGAGACCCTGGACGCCCCCCACGCCACCCAGTTCACCGTGTCCAACGTCTTCGCAAACGATATGGTCGTCCAGAGAAACGAGCACATCCGCGTCTGGGGCTGGGCTGACGCCTCCCAGAACGGTAAGAAGGTCACGGGCGAGTTCAAGGGTATGTTCGCCGAGGCCATCATTGAGGACGGTGCCTGGGAGATCACCTTCGGTGCCCGCATGGAGGCCTCCGCCGAGCTGGGCCACACCATGAAGATCTACGCCGACGGCGTGTCCTACGAGTTCACCGACGTGCTGGTGGGCGATGTCTACATGGTCATGGGTCAGTCCAACTGCGCCTACACCGTCCATAACCACCACCTGTACGTCAACACCCCCGACAAGGGCGGCAAGGACGTGCTGGACTACAACGCCCCCATCCGTATTCACTACAACACCCAGATGCAGACCCAGGGCTACCCCAAGTGGGGCACCGAGGAGGTCTGCCCGGAGGTCAGGTCGGGGTCTACCTGGCAGCGCGCCGACAGCTACGAGGATATCGCCAGCTTCACCGCTATCGGCTACCTCTTTGCCCACAATTACGTGAAGCTCACCGACAGCAAGGTGCCGATTGGTCTGATCGAGATCGACGGTAACGGCCGTCCCCTGGGCGCCTTCATGTGCAACGAGGTGGCCACCGAGAAGAAGACCGACCGCTATGACTCCGCCAAGGGCTACTACGTCACCACGGGCGTCAACGGTGACGCAGGCCGCTTCCTCTACAACCAGTTCATGTATCCCTTCGAGCGGTACGCTCTGGCGGGCATCATCTGGTACCAGGGCGAGAGCGACCTCCTCCAGGCCAACGCCCGGGTCTACGCCGGGAATTTTTCGGCCCTCATGACCTACATGAGAGGGACCCACAACCTCGTCAATAAGGACTTCCCCGTCTACTACGTGGAGTTCCCCACCATCTACCAGAAGCCCGCGGACTTCGTGGGTGACTGGCACTACATGGACGTGGGCCTGATCCGCGCCGTCATGGGTGAGATCCAGCGCATCCTTCCCAACAGCCACCAGATCGTCTCCACCGACCTGTGGAGCGACGATACCTTCTTCAACAACCTCCACCCCAACTGCAAGTTTGAGCAGTCCGAGCGCATCGCCACCCTGGCCGCCGCCCTCAACGGGGAGGCGGGCAAGACCGTGGAGCAGGGCAACGGCCCCATCCTGGTGAGCATGGAGGTGCTGGAGGGCGGTAAGAAGGCCATCCTGACCTACGAGAACGTGGGAGAAGGCCTGAAGACCACCGACGGCGGCAACACCGTCAAGGGCTTTATCCTCTACCGCAAGAACTGCTCGGTCAGCGACCGCGCCGAGCTGACCGCCACCATCACCGCCCCCAACCAGATCACCGTTGAGTGCGCCTCCTCCATCACGGGCCTGGCCTACAACGCCGTCACCGACAACGTCTACGGCGTGGATATCAACCTCTGCAACAGCGAGGGCGTCCCCGCAGGCGCTACCGTGATCCTGAAGGCAGAATAAGATCAAACCCAAACAACACCTCCCCGTCCACGATCGGATGGGGAGGCGGTCTTGTTCATGGCGGTCTTGAGGAATGGTCCTGTAGACCGAAATGGGGAATGGTAATGGGAAATGTTTTCAAATTTGGGTTTGGCGGTGTGTTGACCGTTCCCTTGCCTTCTCCAGCGGAGAAGGGGGACCGCGAAGCGGTGGATGAGACCGAGCAAGCTCGGCGAGCATTTGTAACCCAACTTATTGGGGGTACAGTTACGTTCCTACAACCATACGGATAAAAACTGCAAAATGGTTGATAC
>JAGAIH010000303.1 GCA_017626655.1 Clostridia bacterium
ATCCTTTCTTGCGGAATTGGGGCTGGTTTTGCGTAGCGAAATCGCCGCCGTTCCGGGGGCGAAAGCCACAAAACGCGTTTGAAAGCTTCGGCTTTCAAACTGCTTCCCTCCTCAGATGGTGCCGTCGTTCTCTTCCTTGAGAGCGGCGGCGTCCTTCAGCACGGTACGGACCACCATGAGGCACAGGCCCATGGTGACCGCCACGAAGAAGACCCCGAAGGCGATCTGGATGGCCAAAAGCCCCAGGACGGCGAAGACGAAGCCCTCGGCGATGACCAGCCAGGCGATGGCCTCCACCAGGCGGCTGCTGATGGGGGTGAAGACCAGCCCTGCCCGTACCACGCCCAAAAGGCGCAAAAGCAGGATCACCACGGCGGCCGCCACGGCCAGGGCGACGTACAGGGTGATGATGATGGGGACGGGATGAGTCAGATCGGGCATGCCCGCGGCGTAGAAATACACGATCTTGGGCAGGAAAACCGATACCACACTAATCCCCATCAGGGCAAGGATACAGCAGACAAAGCACATGGCCAGGGACAGGCGCGGGCGTTTGATATCTTTCATGATGACCTCCGATACGGCAAGTATGTTCGTTACCCCAATTATAGCACAGCTTCCATCGTTTGTCAATAGGTTTTTATCGTTTTTCGATAAATTTTTAATGAAAATCAAAAAAACCCCGCACCGAAACGATGCGGGGGTGTAATAGGGGATCACCGTCTCCAGGTCGCGGGCGCGAACAGCACCAGCATGGGGAACAGCTCCAGTCTGCCGGCCAGCATATCGAAGATCAGGACCAGCTTGGAGGGGATGGAGAAGAAGGCGAAGTTGCCCGTGGGGCCTACGAGATTCAGACCCGGACCTATGTTGTTGATGGTGGCCGTCACCGCCGTGAAGTTGGTGATGAGGTCGTGGTCGTCAAAGGAGATGAGGATCACCGATACCGTAAAGACCAGGACGTACCACATCATGTAGACGTTGGTGGCGCGGACCACCTCGCTGTCTACGGGGTGGCCATCCACCATCACCCGCTTGACACGGCGGGGGTGGATCAGGTTCCCGATCTCGTTGAAGGCACCGCGGAACAGGATCATGAGGCGGGAGACCTTCAGACCTCCGCCTGTGGAGCCCGCGCAGGCACCGATGAACATGATCAGCGCCAAAAGAGTACGGGACAGCTCGGGCCAGGCATCGAAGTTTTCGGTGGAGAAGCCCGTGGTGGAGATCAGGGAGGCTACCGTGAAGGCAACGTGGCGCAGAGCCTCCCCCAGGGTGTCGAACAGGCCTCGGACGTTGAGGGTGATGACCAGGATCACGGCGCCGACGATGCAGATGAAGCGGCGAAGCTCGCCGTTGAAGGCCTCCTTGAACCGTCCGAGAAGGAACAGGTAGTAGCAGGAGAAATTCACCGAAAACAGGAGCATGAAGACGGTGACCACCCATTGGACGTAGGGAGAATAGCTCGCCATGCTGTCGTTGAGTACCCCGAAGCCGCCCGTACCCGCCGTACCGAAGGCGGTAGTCAAAGCCTCAAAAACATTCAATCCCCCGCAGAGCAGGAGAATGAACTGGATCAGCGTGAGTACCAGATAGATGGAATACAGGATCAAGGCGGTGGTCCTCACCCGGGGCACCAGCTTGGAGACCGAGGGGCCGGGGCTTTCGGCCTTCATGATGTGCATATTCTGCCCGCCCGACAGGGGGATGAAGGCCATAATGAAGACCAGCACGCCCATGCCCCCCACCCAGTGGGTGAAGCTACGCCACATGAGCATACATTTGGGCAGAGGCTCCACGGCGGCGAGGATGGAGGCGCCCGTGGTGGTAAAGCCCGAGACCGTCTCGAAGACGGCGTCCACATAGTTGGGGATCACGCCCGAGATGCAGAAGGGGATGGCCCCTAAGAGGGACAGAGCGATCCAGGACAGGGAGACGATGACGAATCCCTCGCGGGCGTACAGCACCGAGTCCTTGGGCTTGCGCCACACGAAGAGGGCACCGATGGCCCCGCAGAGGAGCATGGTCACGAGGAAGGCCCAGATCTCCCTCTCGCCGTAGATCAAAGCGGTCACGGCAGGCACCAGCATGAAGCCGCACTCGAAGATGAGGAGCCAGCCCAGGATGTTGCGGATCATTCTATAGTTCATAGCCCACTCCTCACAGAAGCATATCCGCGATATCATCCAGGGTCTTGGTACGGGAGACCACCACCACGCGGTCCCCGGCCATGATGACGTCGGCTCCTCGGGGGATCAGAACCTTACCGCCGCGGATGATGGCGGCAACCAGTATGTCGGACTTCTTCCTCATCTGCATGAGAGGGATATCGGTGACGGGGGAGTCCTCTCCCACGGTGTACTCGGCGGCCTCCACCTCACCGGGGACGATGCTGTACAGGGTCTCCATGTTACTGCCCTCGGAGTTCTTCATGGCGCGGACGTAGCGGAGTATGGAGTCGGCGGTGATGTTCTTGGGGTAGATGGTGGTGTCCAGATCCAGATGCTTGACCACGTCGTCAAAGGCGATGCGGTTGATCTTGGTGACCACCTTCCCCGCTCCCGAGGACTTGGCGAAAAGGGAGAGGAGGATGTTCTCCTCGTCGATGCCCGTCAGGGCTACGAAGGCCCCCACCGTGTCGATCCCCTCCTCCAGGAGCAGGGCCTGGTCGGCGGCGTCGCCGTGGATGATATCCACCTCGGGGTATTTCACACACAGGGCCTCGCATTTCTTGGGGTCCTTTTCGATGATCTTGACCGAGATGCCCGAGCGGTGGAGGATGGAGCAGAGATACTGGGCGGTCTCGCCGCCGCCCACCGCCATGACGGTACGGACGGCGCGGTTCCTGTAGCCGATGGCCTTGAAGAACTCCGAGGCGTTCTTGGGGGAGGCAATGACCGAGATGATATCCTTTTCGGCAAAGACGAAATTACCGTTGGCGATGTAAGTCTCGTCCTCTCTCTCCACGGTGCAGACCAGGACGTCGCAGGCGAGCTTGGCCACCACGTCCTTGACCGCCATGCCCGCAAGGCGGCTACCCTCGGGGATCTTGTACTTGAACAGCTCCACCCGTCCGTAGGCGAAGGTCTCGATCTTAATGGCGGAGGGGAAGCGCAGGACTCTGGCGA
The DNA here is from genome assembly GCA_017626655.1 of Clostridia bacterium. Next base: position 3,129 of record JAGAIH010000303.1, read on the forward strand.
TCTCGGCGGCGGCGGCATGCTCGGGGTTGATGACCATGGCCAGGCCCAGCTCGTCCTTGAGGTAAGCGGTCTCGGTGCTGTAGGCGGGATTCTTGACTCGGGCGATGGTGTGACAGTCTCTGGCCTTCTTAGCGATGAGGCAGCAGAGCAGGTTCAGCTCGTCCGAACCGGTCACCGCGATGAGCAAATCGGTCTTGTCGATCCCCGCCTCCTGCTGGAGGGTATGGGTAGCGCCGTTGCCTACGTAGCCCATGACATCCATTCGCGCGGTCACGTCGGCCACCAGCTTGGCGTCGGTGTCGATGACGGTGACGTTATTTTCATCTTCATTCAGCTGCCGTGCGAGGGTCTGCCCCACCTTACCGCAGCCAACGATCATGATATTCATAGTGTGCCTTTCCTCGCCCACCCGTGTGGGGGCGGAGCGATCATACAGGGACTATATTGTAGCACGAATGGAGCGATTTGTCAAGTAGCCTCCAAAAAGAGAAAGACCCCACCAATGACGGTGAGGTCTTTTTGTAGCCTATCAGCCCTTCATACCCTGCTTCAGGCGCAGAGCGGCCTCGGCCTTGACGAAGATGGCCTCGGAGGTGAGACCGTACAGCTCCAGCAGGGGAGGCACCTTGCCCGATCGGCCAAAGGTGTCCTGCACGCCCACGCGGAGAACGGGGCAGGGACAGGTCTCGGAGACGCACTCAGCCACGGCAGAGCCAAGACCGCCGATGATATTATGCTCTTCAGCCACCACGATGGCGCCGGTCTCGGCGGCGGCCTTCTTGATGATGGCGCGGTCCAGGGGCTTGATGGTATGGATGTTGATAATGCGAACCTTGATGCCGCGGGTCTGCTCCAGCAGGTAGCCAGCCTCGACGGCGGGGGCCACCATCATGCCGGTGGCGACAATGGTGAGGTCGGTACCGTCCACCAGGGTCTCGCCCTTGCCCAGCTCGAACTGATAGTCAGCATCGTGGATCACGGGAACGGCGTAACGGCCGAAGCGGATATAGAAGGGGCCGTCGGTCTCCAGCGCGGTCTTCAGGGCGGCGGCGCCCTCAACGACGTCGGAGGGGTTGATGACGGTCATGCCGGGGATGGCGCGCATGAGGGCCAGATCCTCCAGGCACTGGTGGGTCGCGCCGTCCTCGCCCACGGTGATGCCCGCGTGGGTGGCGCAGATCTTGACGTTGAGGTGGGGGTATGCCACGCTGTTGCGGATCTGCTCAAAGGCGCGTCCCGCGGCGAACATGGCGAAGGAGGAGGCGACGACGGTCTTGCCTGCGGCGGCCAGGCCGGCGGCGATGCCCACCATGTTGCTCTCGGCGATACCGCAGTCAAAGAAACGGTTGGGGTAGGCCTTGGCGAAATAGCAGGTCTTGGTGGCCTCGGCCAGGTCGGCGTCCAGCACCACGAAGTCGTGGTCGGCGCCCAGCTCCGCAAGGGCCTTACCGTAGCCCTCACGAGTAGCGATCTTATCTCCGCGCTTGTAATCCATAGTCCTTCCCTCCTTACATCTGTGCCTTGATCTCGGCTACGGCCTGCTCGTACTGGACGTCGTTCGGCGTCGAGCCGTGCCACTTTACCTGATTCTCCATAAAGGAGACGCCCTTACCCTTGACCGAATGGGCCACGATGGCGGTGGGCTTGCCCTTGACGGTCTTAGCCTCGTTGAAGGCATTCTCGATCTGGCCGAAGTCGTGGGCGTCGATGGTGATGACGTGGAAGCCGAAGGAGGCCAGCTTGCCCTCGTAGGGGGCGGGGTTGACGATATCGGCGATGGGTCCGTCGATCTGGAGGCCGTTGTTGTCAATGACCACGCAAAGGTTGTCCAGGTCGTGACGGGCGGCGAACATGAGCGCCTCCCAAACCTGGCCTTCCTCGCTCTCGCCGTCACCCACGATGGTATAGGTGCGGTAGTCCTTGCCGTCGATCTTGGCGGCCAGCGCCATGCCCACGGCGGCGGAGATGCCCTGGCCCAAAGAGCCGGTAGTCATATCCACACCGGGGATGTGCTTCATATCGGGGTGGCCCTGGAGTACCGAATCCACGCGGCGCAGGGTAACGAGATCCTCAAAGGGGAAGAAGCCCTTGCGCGCCAGGGTGGCGTAGAGGGCAGGGGCGGCGTGGCCCTTGGACAGGACGAAGCGGTCGCGGTCCTCCCACTTGGGGTTCGCGGGATCCACCTTCATCTCAGCGAAGTATAGATAGGACATCATGTCCGCGATGGACAAAGATCCGCCGGGATGGCCCGAGCCGGCGGCGTGAGTACCGTCCAGAATGCCCAGACGGATCATAGCGGCCTCGTGCTTGAGGCTCGCGAGCTTTGCAGAATCCATAGGTTTGATCCTCCTGATAGCCCTCGCAGGGAGGGGGGTGAATAGTAGATATATCGTCTATCATTATACACGATTATATGGTTTTTGTCAAGTTCTTTGCCAAACTTTGAAAAAGATTCTGCATCCCCTCGCGGAGCGGTTTAGACGGAAAACCGAAACAGTTTAGGCCGGAAACCAAAATAGGGCTTGCAATCCGCGCGGTTTTGTGGTACAATAAAGGCATACCCCTACCAAACCTGTCCCGAAGGAGCCTTTCATGGAACACAGCGAGATCCTGGAGCTATACCTGAGAAACGATCCCCGCGCCGCCGAGGCTTGCTACGACCGTTACGGCTACCCCTGCAAGAGAATCGCCATGAATATCCTGGCGGGCGAGCAGGAGG
>JAGAIH010000304.1 GCA_017626655.1 Clostridia bacterium
ATCTTGGCCCCCTCGGCCACGGTGTGGATGTAGTTGCACTCGTTGCGGGACAGGGGCTCCACCGTCACCCTCATGCCGTACTTGGCGGCCACACGGGCGCAAACGGCAAAGACGCGGGAAAACTGCACGTCGCACTCCTCCCAGGTCATGCTCTTGGGAATGCCGCGGACGTAGCCGCTTCCGATGACAGCCACCTGACCGCCCCAGGCGGCGGCGCGGGCGAAGCCCTTTTCACAGTAGGCCTCCACCTCGGGGAGGATGTCGTCCTGGTTGCCGTTGGGGGAATAGAGGGTGATGCCCCCGGGGAAGAAGCCGTTGAAGGCCTCGGCGCGGAGAGAGGACGCCTCCACAAGGGCGGTCATTTTGCGGTAGGTCTCCTCGTCCAGACCTGCCAGCCAGGAAAAGTTTGGTTCAAAGTAATCGTAGCCCAAAGACTCCAGAAGGGGGAGCTTTTCGGGGGGAGCGCAGACGCCGATCTTCATGATGATTCTCCTTTATATGTGATGGTGGAAAGATACGAGATACAAGATATAAAACGGGCGTTACCGCAGGTTGCTTCATATCTTGTATCTGCCGAGCTTTGCTCGGCTGTATCTTGTATCTTTGTATCTCAAAAATTATGCCTGAAACTCCTTGACGTACCGAATGGCATCATCGATCCAGCCCTGGCAGGTGGGGTTATAGTGGGTAGGCAGACCCACCCAGGTCTCGCGGTTGGCCAGAGACAATCCGTGGACGCCGTCGGGGTAGACGTGGTACTCGAAGGGCACCCCCGCGTCGGCCAGGGCCGAGGCGTAGAGGAGGGTATTCTGGATGGGCACCGCGCCGTCGTTGAAGGTGTGCCAGATGAAGGCGGGGGCGGTGGTCTTGTCTACGTGAAGCTCCACCGAGAAGTGGTAGGCGCCCTCGGTGTCCTCGCTGGGGTAGCCGCAGAGGGTGTCGATGGAGCCCCGGTGGGCGAAGGGATTGGCGGTGATGACGGGGTAGCACAGCACCGTGGCGGTGGGGCGGTTGATGCCCTCGGGAGCCTCGCCGCGGTCGATGCCCAGGGCCTCGCGGACCACGGGGTGGTTCCAGAGAGTACCGCACATGGCGGCGCAGTGACCGCCCGCCGAGAAGCCCGTGATGAAGATATAGGCGGGATCCACGAAGTACTTGTCGGCGTTCTCGCGGATATGCTTGACCGCCAGAGCCGACTCGATCAGCGGGGCGTCGTTCAGGGCCTTCTCCTTGACGGAGTAGCGCAGGATGAAGACGTTCAGGCCTGCGGCGAAGTACTGAAGGGCTACGGGCTCGGATTCGCGGTCGGAGAGGAACTGGTAGCCGCCGCCGGGGCATACGATGATGGCGCGGCGGGTGGGGATGTTCAGCTCGGCGTAGGGCTCGTGGATGTAGGTGGTGAGGGTACAGTCGGGGTAGCGGGGGTCGAGGACAAAGGTCTCGGTTCTCATAAAATAACTCCTTTCGGGGAGATCTGTTCGGCATAAGTATACCATAGATGGAAACAAATTGCAAGGGAATTTGTGCAAAAAGGGGTAGACTTTGGGTAGATTTTTGGGGTGGGGCTTGACAAGGGATGGAATATGTAGTATAATTATCTTGCGAACGTAAAAAAACATCTCGTGACAGCTCGCGTGAGAAAGGGGGCTTCTATGAAGAAAAAGATCCTAAATGAATTATGGTTATTTGCGAAAATAGACATCATATGCTGGATCATATATTTTGCCCGCTATATACTCATTCTGTTGATTTTCTATCAGGACGTACCTCCGGGCAAGCGGGATTATACCGTTGTCTCCTGGACACAGCACATTATCTTTTTTGGGGCTTATCATATCATATTTACCAAACACATCAGCGAAGATAGAATTGATATTCCCAATGATGAGTTCCATATCAAACATACCGTCATCACCTTTTTCAAGAAGGAATACCTGCAAATGATCCTCATGGCTACATTTTCCGTCATATTTGAAATCTCGCGTCTCATAGATCCGGGACCGCGAAATCTGATCGCGGCCATGATGGTTATGTTTATTCCTTCTGCCGGAGCCATTGATATTCCTGTTGTCCGAATATTGGTCGGATTCTCCATTTCCATGTTCTCCATTTTGATCTCTTACGTGATCATCAGCTACAAAAAGCATCAATACTGGAATATGAAAAAGAAATGATCAAACCTCACTTCCCCGTGTTTGTTCGATACGATCATCCTTGAAATACCGCAAAAAACGGACGCCACCCCACACGGGTAAGCGTCCGTTTTCATATTATTTCCGTTTGGTGGCATATCCCTCCCCGCTCCGCTTCAGCTCCTCGTAGGTGGCGAGGTCGAAGAGGTCGCCCATGCGGCGGCGGTGGTTGCCCGCGCGGATGGCGGTGATAATCAGGGCAATGAGACCGCTCAGAAAGAGAAGGATGGAAAAGAGCATGAGGCTGGGGCCTATGACGCGGTTGACCACCGACTCGGGGTAGCGGATGGCGTAGTCTCCCAGCCCCGCCACGGCGAAGATAAAGAGAATCAGCGCCCCTGCCGTGATCCCCGCGCAGATCCACGCGCCTACGGTCAAACGGCGGTAGCGGGAATACTGAGCCTCAGCCTTCATCCTGCGCTCGTCTGCTTGGGGAGCGGGGGTGTCGGTCTCGGGGGGAGGCGCGGGGGTGTTGGTGAAGGAGGCGATCGGGGGTGTGGCAGGCGTGGGCGCGGCGGCCTCCCGCATCAGCTCCTCGAAGCTGCGGGCGGTGACGGTCTCCCC
>JAGAIH010000305.1 GCA_017626655.1 Clostridia bacterium
CCTCTGCGCCCGCCTCCACCGCATCGCCCGTGAGGAGGGCATCGACCTCTCTGACGAGGCCGCCCGCCTCATTGCGAGACAGGCCCAGGGCGGTATGCGCGACGCCGTCAGCCTCCTGGAGCTGTGCGCCGGCGCGAGACTGCCCATCACCCCCGAGCTGGTCACCCGCACCATCGGCACCACGGGCCGAGAGGGGACCTGCCGTGTAGTAAACGCCATCGCGGACAAGAACTTCGACCTGCTCTTCGAGATCATCGACGACATGGTCTCGGCCTCCCGCGACCCCGCCGTCTTCTGGCAGGAGCTGATTGGCTACTACCGGGATATGCTGGTCACTAAGACCGTGAAGGACCCCTCCAAGTACCTGGACCTCACCGACAGCGAGCGGGAAGCCCTGGTCGCCATCGCGGCGAGGTTCACTAAGGAGACCTTACTGTTCCACATCGGACTTTTGGAGGACGCCCTCTTCGCCATGCAGAAGTCCTACGCCGTCAAGCGCACCGTCTGCGAGATCACCCTGGTCCGCCTTTGCGACCCCGCCCTGGACACCTCGGTGGAGTCGATCCTCACCCGCCTCTCCCGCATCGAGGAGCAGCTGGTGGCGGGCATCCCCGCCGCAGCCCCTGTTGAGACGGTCACCCCCACAGCCAATACAGCCCCCAAAGCCACCGCTCCCGCCGCGGAGGAGTTCCCCCCCCTGGACGAGCCTCCCCTCCCCGATATGCCCCCTGACCTCTGGGAGCCTCCCCTGGACTACGGCATGACCGAGCCCACCCCGCCCCCGGTAAGAAGGGAAGCACCTACCCCCAAGCCCGCGCCCGCTCAAAGAACCGAGACCCCTACCGCCCGACCCGCCGAGAAGAAGACGGCCCCCGCGCAAGCCGCTCAGCCTGCCCCGGTGCCCGCCCTGACCTCTGCTCCTGCCACCCAGCGTGTCCTCCGCCCTCTGCGCTCCTGGACCGAAGCCGTGGACAGAGTCAAGGCCACCAGCCGTATGGCGGCCTCCTTCCTCATCTCGGCCAAGGCCTACACCACCGAGGACGGCAAGATCGTGGTCAAGCTGGACAGCGATTTCGCCCGGGGTATGGTCTCCCGCGAGGGAGCGCCCGAGGCCCTGCGCGCCGCCCTGTCGGTGTGCCTTGGCCACAAGCTGGAGACCGCCGATATCCTCTACGAGGTGGAGGACAACCGCGTCAAAGCCCAAGGTTCCCTCATTGATCTCATCATCGAGGCTGCCGAGGAATAAACGCAAAGTAGAAAAAACAACAGAAAATTTAATAATCAGAGGAGATAAACCACTATGAGAGCAAATGTACCCAAGGGAATGGGGGGCGGCCCCCAGAATATGCAGGCTATGATCCGCCAGGCACAGAAGATGCAGGAGGAGGTAGCCGCCAAGCAGGAGGAGCTGGACGCCCGCGAATACGAGATCAAGGCAGGCGGCGGCGTGGTCACCGTGACCATCAACGGTAAGAAGGAGGTCCTGTCCATCGACATCGCCCCCGAGCTGGTGGATCCCGACGACATCGAGACCCTGTCCGATATCCTGGTGGCCGGTGTCAACGAGGCCATCAAGCGCGTGGAGGAGACCAACTCCCGCGAGATCGAGAAGATCACGGGCAGCATGGCTATGCCCGGTCTGTTCTGATATGGCCGAGTACATCGAATCCCTGCAAAACTTGGCTGAGCAGTTCGGCAAGCTGGGCGGCGTGGGGCGTAAGAGCGCTCTCCGTATGGCCTTCTCGGTGCTGGATATGACCGACGAGGAGGCGGTGGAGTTCGCCCGCGCCATCGTGGACGCCAAGGAGAAGATCCACCTCTGCCCCGTCTGCATGAACCTCACCGACCGCGACCTCTGCGGCGTCTGCAACGACGAGACCCGCGACCGCTCCACCATCTGCGTGGTGTCCGACGTCAAGACCGTCATCGCCATGGAGAAGGTGCGGGAGTACCGCGGCACCTACCACGTCCTCCACGGCGTCCTGTCCCCCCTCAACGGCATCACCCCCGACAAGCTGAGGCTCAAGGAGCTTTTAGAGCGAGTCAAGGACGGCACCGTCAAGGAGGTCATCGTGGCCACCAACGCCGACGTGGAGGGAGAAACCACCGCCATGTACATCGCCCGTCTGCTCCGCCCTCTGGATATCAAGGTTACGAGATTGGCCTTCGGTATCTCGGTAGGCACAGACATCGAGTACACCGATGAGGTCACCCTGTTCCGCGCCCTGCAAGGACGGCAGGACGTCTGATTCCGTGGCAAATAGAAAAGGGAGGGTACCCGCTGGGGGTATTCTCCCTTTTTTGATGGGGATCTGGTGTGTTGCGATGATCCAAATTTGGGTTTGTCGGGATGTTTCGGTTGGCACAAACAACTGTAGGGAGCGACGCCCTCGTCGCTCCGCCACATAAAACACACCGATATGTTTCGGGTGTAGAGGCGAAAAACATATATTTGACAAAAGATACAGGCAATTTTCAGGTTGCGGAGCGACGAGGGCGTCGCTCCCTACAATAGGTTATTGGCAATCAAGCCATCGTGCCCACCAGACCGCTAAACCCCAATTTGAAAGGCAGCTGAATCGTTACATTGAGGTTTGTGGGACACCTCCGATCAACCCGCCAAACCGCGCCCCAAAAGAAAAACGGCCGCCGAAACGGCAGCCGTTCTCATTTCAGTCTCCGATGATGCCCAGAATGTCGTAGCCCAGGTTGACCTGGATGGACAGGGTGATGGGGCGCTCGTAGATCGTGGCGGTGTGGTAGGTCTCCCGCAGACGGTAGAGGAGGTACTCCACGGTGCGGGTGCGGCTCACGAAATGCACCACCACGTGGGAGGGGGCGGGGCGGCCGCGACGGGGATCCTCCAGCACCGAAAGCAGGGCGGCGGCGGTGGCGCGGTCATCCTCGGTGAAGTCGGTGACCCCGATACTGCCGTTCTCGATGCGGAAGATGGGACGGCGGTTTCGGGGCTCGCCCTCTACAGGGGGCTTGTAGACCAGCTTGTTGGCGTTCTGCAGCACCTTGACGCTGGCGGTGGTGAAGGAGATCTTCAGGGTGTTCTTGTAGGACTCCAGCTCGGCCTTGATGCGGCTCATGGGATGCCCCAGGGTCACCATATGGCGGGCGCGAAGGACCATGAGGAACAGTCCTCCCGCCACGGCACCGCTGTCCAGAACCATCACCCTTCCCCCCAGGACCGAGGCGGCCCGGGAGGCGTTGCGGTTGGATTCGCTGAACTTGCGGGAGGCGGTGATGCACAGAACCCCGTCGTGGCTCCTCAAAAGCTCCTCAAAGCAGGCGCGGTAGGCCTCCTCGGAGGGCGGAATGGAATAGCCCTCTCCGTCGGACAGGGGCTGTTCGGCGGAAATGACGCGGTCGGCGATGACCGAATTTCCCACCCGACAGTCCAGGGGGATCATGGATACGCCATAGGCCGCGCAGTCCGCCTCGCTCATACAGCAGAGAGTTTCGGTAACAATGGCGATCATAAACGGTGGTGTCTCTTACGAATGCTCTTCGATGTAGGCGGCCAGCTTGTCAATGCTGTTGTACTTGATGGACATCTCCAGGGTCACGCCCAGCTCGTCCTCGATCTGCATGACCAGCTCAGCCACGTCCAGGGAGTCCAGTCCCAGCTCGGTGAAGGGGGCGTCGGTCTTGATCTCGGAGGGGTCTACGTTCTTGTATTCGGCCACGATGGCTACGAGTTTCTCTTTCATTGTCGTTTCTCCTTTGATTCATGTATTCAAATGATCCGCGCGCGGGCGGCAGGGGGTCGGGTCAGGCCTTCTCCTCAAAGAAGCCGTTGAGCTTGCGGAGACAGCGGACGAGGATCTCCATCTCCTCGTCGGAAAACTCATCCTCCACAGCCAGGATCATCTGCTCGTGAAAGTAGCGGTGGAGCCGGTTCATCTTGCGGCCTTCTCGGGTCAGCTCGATGATGGCCACGCGGGCGTCCTTCTCACTGCGGGTCTTGGTAACGTAGCCCTTCTTGACCAGCTTGTTCACGCAGACCGTAACGGTGGGAACGGTGACGTCCAGGGCCTCGGCGATCTCGCCCACGGCGCGGCGGTTGTCCTGCCCGTCGCCGATGCACTCCAGGGTATGGAACTCGGCGATGCTGAGGTCCCCCCCGCCAATGTGCTTGAGGCTCTTCTCCTCCACGCGGAGGACCGATTCATAGGTATCCACCAGGAGGGTATTCAATTCATCCAAGCGTGCGCGGCTATCCATTATGCCCTCCTGAAATGTTAGATTGTCTAACTATTTGATATTATAGCACAGGCGCGGCGGTTTGTCAAGACGTATTTGGCGCGGATGGGGAATTTGTTTGAATGAACAAGAAAAGGGAGAAACCAATCGGTCTCTCCCTTTCAGATTCAATTCAGTCAGGACTGAGCGCCGGAGCTGATCTGCATAGCGGCCTCGTCGGCGTTGATGGTGCCGGGGCAGTTGAGGATGTCACCGCCGCAGGTGCCGGTGACAGCGCAGCCTGCCTCGACCGTGATGGACATGGTAGCCTGGATGGCATCGTCGATGCAGTTGATCTCCACCTTGGAGCCGGCCGAGATCAGGATGTAGCCCTTATCGGTACGGTCAGCGGTATCGGACTTGATGGCGTCCTCTCCGCCGGACAGCTTGACGGTGGCGTTCTCGATCTCCACGCTGTCGTTGCCCTTCAGGATGTTGTTGACGCCCGTGACGTTCAGGGTGCAATCCTTGATACGCAGGTCGTTCTTGCAACCAATACCGTTGTTGTAGTTGCCGTTGACGTTCAGGGTACCCTCGCCCTTGATGGTCAGGTCGTCGGAGGAGTAGATGCAGGCGTTGGGCTTGTCATCGGCGGGGTTGGCGAACTGGTACAGGGTGGCGTCGGTCAGGGTGTTGACGGAGCCTGCGGCCAGGTAGATGGTGGCCTTGTCGGCGCTCTCGATGTAGAGGGGAGCCGAGGTATTGCAGGAGGCGGTGAAGTTGTTGAAGATCAGCTCCACCTCGGCGGTCTTGCCCACAGCCACCTTGATCTGGCCGTTGGAGAGATCGCCCTTCAGCTCGTAGGAGCCGCCGCGGGTGATGACGAAGGCGCCACCCTCGACCGTGATACCGGTATCCTGAACAGAGGTGGAGAGCTGGTTGCCGTTGAAGGTCAGCACCACGGTGGTGGGAGCGGTGGTGCCGGGGGTCTGATTATCGGGGTTAGTGACCACGGAGCCGTCGGGTTGGGTCACGGCGGGCTGACCGTTCGCGTCGGTCTGGACGGTGGTGTCCTTACCGGACTCGTCGGGGGTCTCAGGGGTTTTGTCACAGGCGAGGAGGGTCAGGGCCAGCAGAGCGGCCAGCAGGATCAAAGCGAGCTTTTTCATGGGAATCATATCCTTTCTGAATGGAATGTCACAAGGACAGAGCGGGATAGGATCAAAGAGTCTTATCTATCCTACAGTTTACAGGAAAAATGTGTATATGATGTGAATACAGGGACACTTTTTTTGAAATTTGCCTGAATAATGGTCCGAAATCCCGAAAATCAAACCTGCAAAACCACAATGACACCGCCCTCGCCCGTACCCGAGTAGGTATAGGAGTGGTAGGCGGGGTACAGGACCGTAGAGGACTGGGTCGCGTCGGCGTAGAAGACCTGGTAGTGGACACCGTCCAGATATACGCTCAGGGGCTCGTTTCGGTCGTAGTTGGCCTTGAGGAAGCTCACGTATTCCTCCAGACACAGATTGTTGTCCCGCATATAGGAGGCGTGGACGGGTCCTACGTAGCGGAAGTAGTCGGTATAATCAGAGACACCGGTTACGGCGGCCTTGTCGGCGGGGTAGCGTACCACAAAGCCGTACTGGTGGCAGTTCTCCGCCAGCCAGCCGTGGACGGAGCTTTCGGAGAGATTGTGGACGGTCATGCTTCCGTCCTCGGCCTCGGTGACATATTTCAGCTCACAGCCAAGGCCCGTCAGATGATCCGCGGGCAGCTCGCCCAGAGAGGCGGCGGGGACGTAGGTATACCGGATCTGGACGTTGTTCACCCTCTGGGAACGGTTGAATTCGGTGAGCATATTGTCCAGGGCGGTCAGGGCGACCTTGTCCATATGAGTGGAAAGACCGCTGTCCAGATACACGGCGGTGTTATGGCGTCCCATAACCTCGGCGATGGAGGTCAGCTGATCGGGGGCGGGGATTGACGCGGAGTTGGTCGCGTTCGCGATCACAAGCTCGCCCTTGTTGACTCCACCCTCCGGGACGGTAAAGACCGCCCACTCCACGGTCTCCACGTCGGGGAGCAGGAAGCAGGAGGAGAGAGACAGGAGCATGGCGACGGTCAGGACGAAGATAAGATAACGTTTCATGACAGACTCCTTTTGTTGTGTTGGGTGGGGGGATTCGTTTGGAAAAAACGCACCCGCGCTCTCCATACCCGGGTATAAAAGAAGCGTGGGTGCGAGTCGGTGAGCGGATATCAGCCCTGGGGAACAGCCTCGTCGGTGGGAGCCTCGGTCTCGGGCTCCAGAGCCTTGGAACGGTCCACGGTGACTACCACGCCGCCGTCGTTGGTGCCCGACACGGTGTAGGCGTAGTTGGTGGGATGCTTGACGGTAGCCGAGCCGTCCACGGCCACGTACCAGACCTCGTAGTACTTACCGTCGGCGCCGTTGATCTTCAGGGGCTTGTCGTCGGTGTACTCCTTGATGGCGGAGACGTACTCCTCCAGGCAGAGGTTATGCTCGGTCATGTAGGTGGCGTGAGCCACGCCCACGTAGCGGAAGTAGTCGGTGTAATCGTCAACGCCGGTGATATCCACCTTGTCGGCGGGATAGCGGATCACGAAGCCGTACTTGTGGCAGTTCTCATAGAGCCAGTTGTAGACGGGATCGGTGTCCAGAGTGTAGCTGTTGCCGTCGCGGATGTAGCCCAGCTGGGCGCCCATGCCCGTGTGGTGGTCGGAATAGCCCACCTGGGTGGAGGAGCCCTTGTCTACCAGCACCTGCTGCTCTTCGGCGGAGCGGTAGGCGTACCGAACGCTGACGGCATCAATACCTGTGGCGGCGTGGAAGTCCACCAGCATCCGATCCAACGCGTCCAGAGCGGTGATCTCCATATAGGTGGAGAGGCCCGACTGCTGATAGGCGCGGGGATCGTGGGTGATTCGCTTGTCGTTGATCGCGCCCAGATGGTCGAGGCCATCGGGGAAGGTGTACTTGTGGGTGATGTTGACCAGCGCCAAGGGACCTCTGAGGGTATCGGTGGCGGTCACCGTAAAAGAACCCCAATCCACCTTCTCGTTGTCGGGACCCTTACCGATCTCGCCGCGGATGTTGGCGATGATGCCGCCGATGGCCATGACCAGCAGCATGAAGACGGTCAGGGCGGCCAGGGCGATGACCCCGAGGAGGGTGTATTTCTGAAGAGCGCGGTTACGCTCGCGCTTGGGGGCGTTGCTGTTGTGGACCGTGTTGAAGCCGCGGTCCCCGGTCTGGTTAGCCATATTGACCTCCTGTTTGAATCAATATACCCGCCGCCGAAGCGGCAGCGGGTACAGAATGTGATATTTTGAATCAGTCTGCGTCCTTGATGGAGAAGTCCATGCGGCCCTTCTTGTCCAGGCCCAGGTACTTCACGCGGACGACGGTGCCGACCTCGATGCCGGCGTCCTCCACCTTCTCCAGGCGGCGGTTGGTGATCTTGGAGATGTGAACCATGCCCTCCTTGCCGGGAGCGTACTCCACGAAGCAGCCGAACTCCTTGATGCCGGTGACCTTACCGGTGTAGACCTGACCCACCTCGGGCTCAAAGACGATGGCGGCGATGGCGGCCTGGCAAGCCTCGGCCTGGGCGGCGTTGACAGCGGCGATGCGGATGGTGCCGTCGTCGTCGATGTCCACCTTGGCGCCGGACTCGGCCTGGATCTTCTGGATCACGGAGCCGCCCTTACCGATGACCTCGCGGATCTTGTCGGGATCGATCTTCATGACGGTCATCTTGGGAGCGAACTTGGAAACGGTCTCGCGAGGCTGAGGAATGGCCTTCAGAATGACCTCGTCGATGATGTAGTCACGGCCTGCGTGGGTCTGCTCCAGAGCCTGCTTGATGATCTCGGGGGTCAGACCGTCGATCTTCAGGTCCATCTGGATGGAGGTGATACCCTTGTGAGTACCGGCCACCTTGAAGTCCATGTCGCCGTAGAAGTCCTCAAGACCCTGGATGTCGATCATGGTATCCCAAGAGCCGTCCTCGGCGGTGATCAGACCGCAGGAGATACCGGCGACGGGAGCGGAGATCGGCACACCGGCGTCCATCAGAGCCAGGGTAGAGCCGCAGACCGAGCCCTGGGAGGTAGAGCCGTTGGAGGAGACCACGTCAGAGACCAGACGGATGGCGTAGGGGAACTCCTCGGGAGTGGGCAGCACGGGGATCAGGGAACGCTCGGCCAGAGCGCCGTGACCGATCTCGCGGCGGCCGGGAGAACGGGTGGACTTAGCCTCACCGGTGGAGAAGCCGGGCATATTGTAGTGGTGCATGTAGCGCTTCTCGGTCTCGTTGTCGATACCGTCCAGCATCTGTGCCTCGGCCAGAGTGCCCAGGGTAGCCACGGTCAGCACCTGAGTCTGGCCGCGGGTGAAGAGGCCCGAGCCGTGGGTGCGGGGCAGAACGCCGACTTCGGCGCCCAGAGGACGGATGGTGTTCATGGAACGGCCGTCCACGCGCTTCTTGTCCACCAGCAGCCAGCGGCGGACGATCTTCTTCTGGATCTTGTAGACCAGCTCCTCCATCTGAGCGCCGATCTCGGGATACTCCTCCTCGAACTGAGCGAGGATGGCGTCCTTAACGGGAACCATACGGGCGTCGCGCACGTTCTTGTCGTCGGTGTCCAGAGCGGCCATGACGTCCTTCTCACAGAAGGCAAAGACCTTGTCGAACATATCGTGATCCAGGTCACCGGAGGGATACTCGAACTTGGGCTTGCCGATGTCGGCAATGATGGTGTTGATGAAGCCCAGCAGGTCCTTGATGACCTCGTGAGCCTTCATGATGGCGGCGAACATGGTGTCGTCGTCCACCTCGCGGGCGCCGGCCTCGATCATGACCACCTTCTCCATGGAAGCGGCCACGGTCAGCTCCAGATCGCTCACCTTGCGCTGAGCCTCGGTGGGGTTGACCACGAGCTCACCGTTCACCAGACCCATGAACACGCCGCCGATGGGGCCGTTCCACGGAATGTCGGAGATGGAGAGGGCGATGGAGGCACCGATCATAGCGGTGATCTCGGGGGAGCAGTCGTGATCCACGGACATGACGGTCAGGGTCAGAGCCAC
>JAGAIH010000306.1 GCA_017626655.1 Clostridia bacterium
AGCGGCGGATGGAGGCGGGATCCAGCTGGGCGTTGCAATGGAGGGGCTTTTCGGCGGGGGAATGCTCGTAGCCGTGGGCCTCGTCCTCGGCCTTCATGCGCTCCTTGGCGAAGGCGCGGGCCTCGCAGACCCGCTTTCGGACGTCGGCGGAGCGCTCCACGGTGGCGGGATCCTCGCGGGCGGAGAGCTCGTCGTAGCTGATGGAGGGCAGCTCGATCTGGATGTCGATGCGGTCCAGCATGGGGCCGCTGATGCGGGACATGTAGCGGCGCACGTCCTCGGGCTTGCAGGTGCATTTGCGGGTGGGATCCCCAAAATACCCACAGCGGCAGGGGTTCATGGCCGCCACCATCATGAAGGAGCAGGGGAAGGTCACCCGCCCATTGGCGCGGGTGATGGTGACCTTGCCGTCCTCAATGGGCTGGCGGAGGCCGTCGGTGACCTGCTTGGGGAACTCGGGCAGCTCGTCGAGGAACAGCACGCCGTTGTGGGCCAGGGACACCTCGCCGGGCAGAGGATTCGCTCCTCCGCCCACCAGGCTCACGGGGGACATGGTGTGGTGCGGAGAGCGGAAGGGACGGCGGCGAAGGAGGGACGTACCCTCGGGAAGCGTCCCCGACACCGAATGAACCTTGGTGGCCTCGATGGCCTCGTCGAAGGTCAGGGGAGGCAGGATGGTGGGGAGGCGCTTGGCCAGCATGGACTTGCCCGTGCCGGGAGGGCCGATGAGCAGAATGTTATGCCCGCCCGCCGCGGCGATCTCCATGGCTCGCTTGGCCAGCTTTTGGCCCTTGACGTCGGAAAAGTCCACCTCATAGACGTTATCGGCGGCGGCAGAGGGGGAAACGCGGGCCACGGGTGTTAGGACGCGGCGGCCGTTGAGATGGTCGATGAGGGCGCGCATATTGGACACGCCGTAGACCGAAATGCCTTCCACGGCGGCGGCCTCGGCGGCGTTCTCCGCCGAGGTGTAGAACTCGG
Source organism: Clostridia bacterium (assembly GCA_017626655.1). Next base: position 982 of record JAGAIH010000306.1, read on the forward strand.
TCATCCCCGCGTCGCGGGCGGCAACGCACATGGACAAAACACCCCGCACGGGGCGGAACTCACCCGACAGGGACAGCTCCCCCACGAAGCACTTGTCTCCCAGACGGACGGTGGAGCGGATGATTCCCACCGCCGAGAGGATGCCCGTCAGGATGGCGGCGTCAAAGCCCGAGCCCTCCTTGCGGCGGTCGGCGGGAGCGAGATTGACCAGCAGGGCGCACTCGGGAAAGGGGTAGCCCGTATTCTCGCAGGCGGTACGTACCCGCTCCTTGGCCTCCTTGACGGCGGCGTCGGGGAGACCGACGATCTCAAAGTAGTCCAAACGGTTCTGGGCGTCCACCTCCACCGTTACGGGGAAGCCGTCGATGCCGAACAGCCCCGCGCTGTAAACCTTCGCTAGCATGATGCGATCCTCCTTGAAAAGGGTACGGGGTATGGCCCCGAAATCTTCCTTTATTGTACCATACTTCCCGTAAAAAAGCAAGACCCGCAAAGGAAAAACAGGGGAATTCGGAAAAGGATCGGAAAACCGTCCCCGACTACCGATTTTCGCAAAAAATATCTCACAAAAATCGCATCGTAAAACAGGGCAGTTTTCACAAAAATCCATTCTGTGGCAAAATATTTACAAACTCAATCGGGAAATCCCTTGACAACTTGACCCGAATGTATTATAATATGTACATTGATTACTGTAATCTGCGGAGGTATCCATTCATGAAAAAGTATCTGGCTATCGCTCTGGCCGCTCTTCTGCTCGTTGCCTCTCTGGCATCCTGCATCGCAGGCGATCCCGACGGCATCGACGACTACACCCCCGAGGTAGACTATCTGGTTACCGAGCAGGGCACCTTCTATTTCGAGGAGGCCGAGGGTGAGACCGCCATTCTGGTCAAGTACAACGGTAAGGCTACCAAGGACGACCACGTTGTCATCCCTGCCACCTTCAATGACCGTACCGTCACCACCATCGGTGAGAAGGCCTTCTACAGCCTGGCATCCATCGTTGAGGTCACTCTGCCCGACACCATCACCAAGATCGACAAGTACGCGTTTGCCCGTTGCACCGAGCTGACCGCCATCAACCTGCCCGCAGGCACCCTGGAGATCGACGATTACGCCTTCGCCGAGTGCACCAAGCTGGCGTCCGTCAACCTGGGTAGCTCCCTGACCACCATCGGCGAGAAGGTGTTCTGGGGTTGCACCGCTCTGACCGACATTCCCCTGCCCGCTACTCTGGTCGAGATCGGCGACGCCGCCTTCTGGGGTTGCACCGCTCTGACCGCCGTGGAGTTCCCCGCATCCGTCAAGGAGATCGGTACCCTGGCTTACTACGATTGCAAGGGCATCGAGTCCATCAAGTTCAACAAGGACGACGTCACCATCGGTGAGTATGCCTTCGTGACCGACGGCTCCACCCTGAAGGACAAGATCGACGTGTCCAACCTGGCCGAGGGCTCCAAGGTTCTGGAGTACGTGAACGAGATCGCCGAGCCCACTCCCGAGACCGAGGCTCCCGAGACCGAGGCTCCCGAGGCATAAGCCACATACGATCGGTATATCCATCCCCGACACACCCGTGTCGGGGATTTTTTGCGGAATTTTTTGGCTTTTTTTGAAATTTTCAGGATTTGTCGGAAAGATTTCGGCATCCGACCGTGTCATATTGGGTACAAGCAAGAAAGGAGCTGACCATATGAGTCAATCGAAAACGAAAACCAAGCCCCATCCCTCGGACGAGGAGATCGTGGAGCTGTACTTTGCCAGAGATGAGCAGGCCATCGCCGAGACCGACAAAAAGTACGGCAAGGTCTGTATGCAGGTGTCCATGAACATCGTGGAGAGCCGCCCCGACGCCGAAGAGTGCGTCAGCGACGGCTACCTCAAAACCTGGCATTCCATCCCGCCCACCCGTCCCGCCTCCCTCTGCGCCTTTGTCTGCCGCATTGTCCGCAACCTCTCCATCAACCGCCTGCGGGACATGAAGGCCGAACGCCGCAACCGCGACCTCACCCTGTCCTTTGAGGAACTGGAATCCTGCATCTCGGTGGACGAGTCCCACGCCGATATCCTCCCCGGCCTGATCTCCGCTTTCCTGGAGAGCCTGGAGGAGACCGACCGCAAGCTCTTCATGGGGCGCTACTTCCACGCCACCCCCGTGAAGGATCTGGCCAAAACCTACGACATGACCCCCAACGCCGTGTCCCTGCGCCTGCACAAGACCCGTGAAAAACTCCGACTTCACCTGGAGGAAGGGGGGTACACCGTATGAGCAAGCTGAACGGAATGCAGATATTTGAACTGCTGTCAGATCTGAACGACAACCTGATCGTGGAGTCCGTAGCCCCTGCCCTGCTTGCGGGTGGCGCGACAGCCGCCGCGGCGGGGGTGACGGCAGGGGCGAAGGCCTCCTCTGCCGGTGCCGTTTCCGCTACCGCCAAGACGGGCTTGGGGGCGTGGCTGGCCAAGGGGGGCTGGATCGCTCTGCTGGCGGTTGCGCTGGTAGCCGCGGGTGTAGCCGTTGGTATCGGGCTTAGAGGGAAAGACTCCGTGGGTACGCCGCCCGTTGTGTCGGATACCGTGACCGAGTCCAAGAGCATGACCGACGATAGCACCGAGAGCGACGATAGCACCGAGAGCGACGATAGCACCGAGAGCGAGACCGAAGCTCCCACGGAGGAGTCCACCGATGCCCCCGCCGAGGAGGAGACCTATTCTCAAGGATTGAAATTCGCCTCCAACAAGGACGGAACCTGCTACGTCATGGGTCTGGGAGACTGTACCGATACCGTAGTGGTGATCCCGCCCGTAAGTCCCGCGGGGGATAAGGTTACGGGTATCGGCGAGATGGCGTTCAGGAATTGCGCGGATCTTGTAAGCGTCACCATTCCCGAGGGGGTAACGAGCATTGAGGACGGCGCGTTTATGAGCTGTAAGAGCCTTGAGGATGTGACCATCCCCGATCGTGTAACGAGCATTGGCAGCTATGCTTTCAGCGATTGTACCGCCCTCGCGAGCATTACCGTCCCCGACAGCGTGACGATCCTTCAACGGTCTGTTTTTGAAGGGTGTACCGATTTGACGGACTTTACCATTCCTGCTGGTGTGACGAGCATCGAAGCGGAAGTGTTCCGGAACTGCATCAGCCTTACGAGCATCACCATCCCCGAAAATGTCACGAGCATCGGTGTCCATGCTTTTTCGGATTGCACGGGGTTTACGAGCTTTACGATCCCCAATACGGTGACCGAACTGGAGTACGGGGTGCTTTCAGGCTGTAGCGGTCTTGTGAGTGTTGCGCTTCCCGACGGTATCACGAGGATCCCCGACAATATGTTCGAGTGTTGCACAGGCCTTACGAGCTTTACCGTTCCCGATCGTGTCACCTCTATCGGGCGGGAAGCCTTCAAGGGATGTACCGGACTGACGGATGTGACCATTCCGCCCTCGGCTACAAGCGTGAGAGACGGTGTATTTGCGGAATGTACCGCCCTCACAGAGATCAATCTCCCCGACGGTATGACCGTCATTATGGATCACTTGTTTGAGGGATGTACCTCCCTTACGTCTGTGACCATTCCCGCAGGCGTGACAAGAATGGGAATGAATGCGTTCAGAGGCTGTACGAGCCTTGCGAATGTGACGATCCCGGAGAGTGTGACACGCATTGGTAGGTACGCCTTCGACGGTTGCGTCGATCTGACCGATGTTTTCTATTCCGGCAACCGATCCCAATGGGAGGCCATACGGTTTGAGGACGGGGAAGACATCTTCCTTTCCGCGACCATCCACTGCTCCGACGTTGATCTCCCCGTAAAGGACTGAGCTCCCACCACCCCGACTCACCTCGGGGTGGTTTTTCTGTCTTGACCGAAAAACCAAACCGCCCACGAGAGATCCCGCCGAATTTCGTCAACTTTTTCACGGGATATTTCCCCATACCCCTTGATTCTTTCTTGAGTTTGTGCTATACTATATTCTGTATGATTATGTAATATGGAAGAGTGTGGCTTGATACCTGCGTGGTAGTCTACACCTCCGATCTCCCCTTGTTTACCTGCCGCCGGGTGGCGGTGTAAGGGCGTGAGGCCGTCCGCTCCCACGGGAGCCGCGGATAGCGCCCGTATATAGAATTGAAGCACACGAAAGGAAATCAAACCAATGGAAACCGTGAAACTCCCCTCGGGTGTCTCCATCCCGAAGATGTCCCCCGAGGAGGCCGACCGCCGCTCCTATCTGACCAAAGAGATGCTGGACATGATGCATCTCTCCCCCGTGGGTCAGCCCGCCGCCTGCTCGGGCGAGGGGGATGACCTGACCTTCTACTACGACCCCGCCCGTGTCACCGAGGCCGCCCCCGAGCTGTGGTACCGTCCCATGATGGACGAGCACGAGCCCGTGGACGTCATTGAGCTGGACAGCGGCGTCGAGGTGGAAAAGCTCTCCACCAAAAGAGCCGCCGCCATGGGCTTTTACACCCGTGAGCGCCTGGATCAGATGAACTACGACGTGGTGGAGGAGCCCGTGGCCTACAACCTCCGCTCCGACGGCACCATGATCTACTTCTACGACAAGCGCACCGCCGTCCGCCGTCCCCTGAAGTGCACGGTTTGCGGTAAGGACGTCCGCTACAAGAGAAAAATGTGCCGCGCCTGCTTTGAGAAGGACCTGGCCATCCGCCGCGCCGAGGGCGATGCCTACCGCGTCCAGTCCTTCGGCATGGAGCGCGAGCGAGTCCTGTTCTTCGATCTGGAGCTGACCGGCGTGTACGATCACGACGAGATCATTTCGGTCTCCATCACCAACGCCAACGGTGAGGTGCTGATGGATACTCTGGTCAAGCCCCTCCGCAAGAAGAAGTGGAACCGCACCGAGAAGATCCACGGCATCACCCCCGCCATGGTCCAGGACGCCCCCCTGCTGGACGACATCATCCCCACCCTGAAGGAGATGTTCGCGAACGCCGATAACCTCATCGCCTTCGGTGTCTCCACCGACTACAGCCACATCAAGTACATCTACGATTCCATCAGCGAGCAGGAGGCTCTCCGCAAGAAGACCCGTTGTTGTGCTTTGGAGTTTGTCCGCTTCCAGAGTGAGCACTACCCCGACGACAACCACGCCTCCCTGGTGGACGCCATGCGTACCCTGGATATCGGCTGGGACGGTATCCCCCACTCCTCCATCGCCGACACCATCGCCTGCATGAAGGTCTGGGAGGCCCTGTTCCCCAACTACTACACCACCCCCATGCCCGAGCTCCCCGATTACAGCGCCATGACCCCTGCCGCCGCCCCCGCCTTCAACGAGGCCACCGGCGAGTTCGTACATCCCGCCCATGAGGAAAAGGAGGAAAGCTATGTCTGATCTGTTCGGTCTGGAAAAGCCCCATAAGATCTCCGACGGAGACGAGGTCTCCCATCTGATTACCGTCTACGACGTGGCGGTGCTGGGCATCGTCCGCGGTATGCTGGAGGATGAGAACATCCCCTACCTGGTTCGCGAGCGGGGAACCGGCTCGGCCATGCGGATCCTGACGGGCTTTTCCCTCTACGGCACCGACGTCTATGTCCCCACCGAGGCCCTGGAGACCGCCAAGGCTCTGGTAGCAGGCCTGGAGGACGCCGAGATCACCTTCGTGGACGACGAGGGCAACGAGATCTCGGTGGAGGACGCCGCCCAAGAGGCCTCCGAGGAGGAAGATTGATCATGAAGGAAATCTTACTGCTCAAATACGGCGAGATCGTCCTCAAGGGCGCGAATAAGCGCTACTTCGAGGATATGCTCCTCCGCCAACTCCGCCACAAGGCCAAGCCCCACGGCGATTTTGAGATCTACCGCTCCCAGAGCACCATTTACGTCGAGCCCAAGAATGACTTCTGCGATATGGACGGCATGATGGCCGCCGCCGGCAAGGTCTTCGGCATCGTGGCTATCTGCCGCGCCGCCGTCTGCGAGAAGAACATGGAGAGCATCCTGGCCACCGTCAAGGAGTACATCCCTCCTCACCTGGCGGGGAAGAAGACCTTCAAGGTGGAGTCCAAGCGCTCGGATAAGAATTTCCCCCTGGATTCCATCGAGATCTCCCGCGAGGCGGGCGGCGCCCTTCTGTCGGCCTGCCCCTACATGAGGGTGGACGTCCATAACCCCGACGTCACGGTGCGGGTGGAGGTGCGGGAGTACGCCGCTTACGTCCATCCAGGCCCCGTCAAGGGCGCGGGCGGAATGCCTGTCGGCTCCAACGGCCGCGGTCTGCTCCTGCTTTCGGGCGGTATCGACTCCCCCGTGGCGGGCTACATGATGGCCAAGCGCGGCATGACCATGGAGGCCATCCACTTTGAGTCCTTCCCCTACACCAGCGAAATGGCCCGCGATAAGGTCCTCCGCCTGGCCCAGATCGTGTCGGAATATAACAATGATGAGATGATCGTCCACGTGGTGTCCCTGACCAAGGTCCAGGAGGAGCTGGTCAAGCACTGCGACGAGGACTACTTCACCCTCCTCCTCCGCCGCTACATGATGGCCATCGCCGACCGCGTGGCATCAAAATTCTACTGCGGCGCGCTGGTCACGGGCGAGTCTCTCGGCCAGGTGGCCTCCCAGACCACCGAGGCCATCGGCGTCACCGACCCCGTGGCCACCCACCCCGTCTTCCGTCCCTGCATTGGCCTGGACAAGGAGGATATCGTGGTCACCGCCCGCAAGATCGGCACCTTCGAGACCTCCATCGAGCCTTACGAGGACTGCTGTACCGTCTTCACCCCCCGCCACCCCCGCACCCGCCCCGATCTCATGAAGGTGCTGGCCCAGGAGCAGAAGCTCCCCTTCGACGAGCTGGTGGAGGAGGCTTTGGCCAATATGTACCGCGTGGACGTGACCCCCGAGGGGTATGAGGTGAGACAATGAGTCCTGTGTTCTTCAAGTATATCCTGCTGGCGCTGATCCTGCTGGAGTACGCGTGGTCTCTCACCCACTACCTTCTGTCGGCGGCCCAGCGCAAAAAGCCCCTCCCCGACTGCGTGAAGGGCATCTACGACGCCGAGCAGTACGACCGCTGGGTGGCCTACACCAAGGAAAAAAAGCGCATGGGCTTCTACCACAACATCTTCATGACCCTGTTCACCCTGGCGGTCTTCGCCTTCGATCTCTTCGCTTGGGTGTATCACGCCATCGGCGTCACGGGAACCTGGGGCGCGGTGATCCTCATGCTGGCGTTCTCGGTCGTCTCCCATCTGCTGGAGATCCCCACCAACTACTACTTCACCTTCGTGATCGAGGAGAAATACGGCTTCAACAAGTCCACCAAAAAGACCTTCTGGCTGGATCAGGTCAAGAATCTGATCCTGAACACCGTCCTCAATACCGCTCTCATGATGCTGGCCTACACCCTGCAATGGCTCATGGGTATGTGGATGGCCCTGGGGCTGTTCCTGATCCTCATGCTGATCATGGTGGTCACCTCCTTCTTCTCCCTCTTCTTCCAGAAGCTGTTCTACAAGTTCACCCCCCTGCCCGAGGGAGAGCTTCGCGACCGCCTCATGGGACTGTTCGCCGCCCACGGCTACACCGCCAAGGAGATCTACGTCATGAACGCCTCCAAGCGCACCACCCGCGCCAACGCCTTCTGCACGGGTCTGGGCAAGGGCAAGAAGATCGCCCTCTTTGACAATCTGGTGGACAACTACACCGAGGACGAGATCACGGCGGTCTTCGCCCACGAGCTGGGTCACGCCAAGCACTGCGATACCCTCAAGCTGGTGGGACTCCAGGGTATTATCTACGCCGCCATGTCGGTCCTCATCACCTTCATGCTCACCAGCGAGACCGTCAGCCTCGCCCTGGGCTTCGATACCTACAACGCGGCGGGTGCCTTCATCGCCCTGTCCGCCGTGGTGCTGGGGCCTGTCATGACCATCCTTATGGCCCCCATCAACATCCTCTCCCGCCGTTTCGAGCGGGCGGCGGACACCTTCGCCGTGGAGAACGGTCTGGGCGACGCCCTGGTCGAGGCCTTGACCCGCCTCCACCGTGACAGCCTGGCCGACCTCAACCCCCACCCCTTCCTCTCCGCCATCGGAGACTCCCACCCCACCCTGGGCGAGCGCATCCAGGTTGTGCGCCGAGCGCAGGAGAAGCGGGGGGAGAGGGGAAGCAAGTCCGACGCATCCTGACCTTACATAAACGAAAGGAATCGCATTATGGAACAAATGTACTACAACATGACCATCGCGGGCTGTGACCGCGCCCTCCCCCTCTGCCCTCTGACCGAGGACCTCATGATCGGTGCCTTCGTCATCTTCGGTGACCCCGAGCTGACCACCGCCTGCGCCGAGGCCCTTCTCGCCAAGGTCCCCGAGTACGACTACATGATCACCGCCGAGGCCAAGGGCATCCCCTTGATCCACGAGATGGCGAGACTGGCAGGCAATCAGAAGTATATGCTGGCCCGCAAGGGGACCAAGCTGTACATGAGAGACATCCTGGACGTCAAGGTCAACTCCATTACCACCAACCGCGAGCAGCACCTCTACCTGGACGGCAACGACGCCGCCCTCATGAAGGGCAAGCGCATCCTCATCGTGGACGACGTGGTCTCCCTGGGCGACTCCATGCACGCCCTGGAGCAGCTGGTGGAGGCGGCAGGCGGTACCGTCTGCGGCCGCGCCACCATCCTGGCCGAGGGCAAGGCCGCCGACCGTACGGATCTGGTGTACCTGGAGAAGCTGCCCCTGTTCACCAAGGACGGCAAGCCCTTGAATTAAACCGTACCCCGTAGGGTAATCCGCCGTAATTTTCATAAAATACTCCTTTGTAGGGGCGACCATTGGTCGCCCGCTATGGAAACGCGACACGGGCGACCGATGGTCGCCCCTACAGAGCCGAATACATTCCATATTCTATATACGAAAGAAGGTTCATCAAAATGGCAGAACTTTTAACCAACCTCGACAAGCGCACCTGCCTGTGCGCCGAGCTTACCGCTGAGAACGTAGGTCAGACCGTCTGCGTCATGGGCTGGGCCCAGAAGCAGAGAGACCTGGGCGCCCTCATCTTCATCGACCTCCGCGACAGATCCGGCATCGTCCAGCTGGCTTTTGACGACGCTACCGACCGTGAGGTCTTCGCCAAGGCCTTCTCTGTGCGCGCCGAGTTCGTCCTCTGCGCCCACGGTACCGTCCGCCGCCGCGGCGAGGGCGCGGTCAACAAGAACATCCCCACGGGTGAGATCGAGATCGCCGTATCCCAGCTGAAGATCCTCTCCGCTTCCCAGACCCCTCCCTTTGAGATCGTGGAGAACAGCCCCGTCAAGCCCGAGCTTCGCCTCCAGCACCGCTACCTGGACCTCCGCCGTCCCGACATGGCCTACAACATCATGGCCCGCTCCAGGATCACCAAGCTGGCCCGTGACTACTACGCCAACAACGGCTTCATCGACATCGAGACCCCCTGCCTCATTGCCCCCACGCCTGAAGGAGCGCGTGACTACCTCGTTCCTTCCCGCGTCCACCATGGCAAGTTCTACGCCCTGCCCCAGTCCCCCCAGCTCTACAAGC
>JAGAIH010000307.1 GCA_017626655.1 Clostridia bacterium
GGGGGCTTCGGCTCCCTCGGCGGAGGTCTCGGCGGCTTGGGCGGCGGGGGCCTTGACCTTGACCTTGCGGGGGGACAAGAGCAGGATAAAGGCAGACAGGACCAGCGCGATCCCCAGACCGATGAGCAGGATATGGTTACGGAGGCCGTACTTGACCACCAGATCCACCAGCTTCTCAAGGCCCTTGCCCTCCACCTTGAAGTTGGAGGGAATGTCAAAGGCCAAGGCGACGGCGGTCAGGACGGTCAGGGCCAGGCCTGCCAGTAGGGTGATGACGCCCCAGATCCGTTTTCCCATATGCTTCCCTCCTCTCGGCCCGAGGCTGTGCCGCCTCGGAAATAGTCTCTATCGGTATTATAGCACAGATTCCTCAAAAAAGCAATAGGCTACGGGAAATTCCGTAGCCTATACATTGTTCAATCCCTGAAATAGAGATCGCGGGTGTAGACCTTATCCAACACGTCCTCCAGGGAGCTGTCGTAGCGGTTGGCGATGATGACGTGGCTCTCGGCCTTGAAGTGGGCCAGGTCGTTGACCACCTCACTGCCGAAGAAGGTCACGCCGTTCTCCAGGGTAGGCTCGTAGATGATGACGGTAGCGCCCTTGGCCTTGATGCGCTTCATGACGCCCTGGATGGAGCTTTGGCGGAAGTTGTCGGAATTGCTCTTCATGGTCAGGCGGTAGACGCCCACCACCACGTTCTGCTCGCGGTCGGCGTCCCAGGCCGCAGAGGCCTCGTAGTAGCCCGCCTTTTGCAGGACTCGGTCGGCGATGAAGTCCTTACGGGTGCGGTTGGCCTCCACGATGGCGTGGATGATGTTCTCGGGGACGTCCTCGTAGTTGGCCAGGAGCTGCTTTGTGTCCTTGGGCAGGCAGTAGCCGCCGTAGCCGAAGGAGGGGTTGTTGTAGTGGTCTCCGATGCGGGGGTCCAGGCAGACCCCGTTGATGATATCGCGGGTGTTCAGGCCCTTGACCTCGGCATAGGTGTCTAGCTCATTGAAGTAGGACACCCGGAGGGCCAGGTAGGTGTTGGCGAAGAGCTTGACGGCCTCGGCCTCGGTGAAGCCCATGATGAGAGTAGGGATCTCCTCCTTGATCGCGCCCTCCCGCAAAAGACCCGCGAAGGTCTCGGCGGCGGCCACGAGGCGGGGAGAGGCGGGATCGGTACCCACCACGATGCGGCTGGGGTAGAGATTATCGTAAAGAGCCTTGCTCTCGCGGAGAAACTCGGGGGAGAACAGGATGTTGTCCGAGCCCGTCTTCTCGCGGATATGGACGGTGTAGCCCACGGGGATGGTGGACTTGATGACCATGATGGCGTTTGGGTTGGCCTTCATCACCAGGTCAATGACCGTCTCCACGGCAGAGGTGTCGAAGAAATTCTTTTGGGGGTCGTAGTTGGTAGGGGCGGCGATGACCACGAAGTCAGCGTCCCTGTAGGCGGCCTCGGCGTCCAGGGTGGCGGTAAGGTCCAGCTCCTTGGCGGTCAAATACTCCTCGATCTCCTTATCCTGGATGGGGGACCGACGGCGGTTCAGCATCTCCACCTTCTCGGGGATGATATCCACGGCGGTAACGGTGTGGTGCTGTGCCAGCAATACGGCGATGGACAGGCCGACGTAGCCTGTTCCGGCGACGGCGATCTTCATAGGGGCATCCTCCGTTTTCAGATCTTGTAGAAGGCCTTATACCACTCGGCGAAGCGGCGCAGGCCCTCACGCAGGGGGGTAGCGGGCTTGAAGCCCAGGTCGGCCTCCAGGGCAGAGGTGTCGGCATAGGTCACGGGGACGTCGCCGGCCTGCATGGGGACCAGCTTTTTATGGGCCTCAAAATCGTAGTCGGCGGGCAGAACCTCGGCGCGGATCAGCTCCTGCTGGAGGATGTCCACGAAGTCCAGAAGGTTTTCGGGACTGCTGTTGCCGATATTGTAGACGCGGTAGGGGGGAATGGGCAGGCCGTCCTCGCCGCACTGCTTCTCGGGGGCGTGGGTCATGACCCGTCGGACGCCCTCCACGATATCGTCCACGTAGGTGAAGTCCCGCTTGCAGTTACCGTAGTTGAAGATTTCGATGGTATCCCCGCGGAGGAGCTTATTGGTGAAGCCGAAGTAGGCCATATCGGGACGTCCTGCGGGGCCGTAGACCGTGAAGAAGCGCAGGCCCGTGGAGGGGATGTTGTAGAGCTTGGAGTAGGCATGGGCCATGAGCTCGTTGGATTTCTTGGTGGCGGCGTAGAGGGAGACGGGGTTGTCCACCTTGTCCTCGGTGGAGTAGGGCACCTTCTTGTTGGAGCCGTAGACCGAGGAGGAGGAGGCGTAGACCAGATGCTCCACGGGGTAGTGGCGGCAGGCCTCCAGGATGTTGTAGAAGCCGATGATGTTGGCCTCGATGTAGGCGTCGGGGTTGGTGATGGAGTAGCGCACGCCCGCCTGGGCGGCCAGGTTGACCACCACCGAGAAGCCGTACCGGGCGAAAAGGGAGTCGATCAGCGCCTTATCCGCCAGGTTGCCCTTGACAAAGATCCACTTGGAATCGGGGTGCTTCTCCGCCTCGGCGGCGATCTCCCCCAGTCGGTAGTCCTTGAGGGCGGGGTCGTAGTAGTCGTTGCAGTTATCCAGACCGACGATGGTCACAGCCTCCTCGCCGCGGAGCAGCTCCAGGACGAGGTTGGCGCCGATGAAGCCGGCGGCGCCGGTGACCAGGACAGTCTTATGGGTTAATGATACGTTGGACGCAAGCATAAAAAGTTCCTTTACTCTTTGGATTTTTTCATCTCGAACACGGCCTTGACCGCGATGTTCACCACCAGGATCATGAGGGATACCACGGCGGCGTATTCCATCTGTGCCTGGGCCTCAAACTGGTTGATCATGAGGGCGATGGGCTTGTTGACGGTATTCGCCAGGAAGGATACGGCGGAGATGGTCATCATGCCGTTGACGAAGAAGTAGGCGAACATTTCTCCAATGGTGGAGCGGCAGCGGGGGACAAAGACGTTCAGAAGAAGGCGCCTGCGTCCAAAGCCCAGGGTAGCCGCCACGGACTCCAGATTCTCGTTCATTTTGGAGAAGGAGGTATAGATCATCAGGTAGGGCGAGGAGAAAAAGTGAATGATATTGACCAGAATGAGGATGAAGATGGTTCCGTAGATGGGCGAGCCCTTGAACAGCAGGACGTAGGACAGACCCAGCACCACGCCGGGGATCGCGCCCGTGGACATGGCAATCAGGTGGAGGACGCGGCCGATCTTGCCCGCGTGACGGGCGGTGAAATAGGCCAGAAGCACACCCAGCACCACGCCGATCACGGCAACCGCCACCGACATCACCACCGAATTGATCAGGTACCGTCCCCCTCCCGCCTGTACCGTGCGGACAAAGTTATCCAGGGTCAGGGTCATATCCGAGGGATACTTTCTGACAAAGGCCAGCACGCAGAAGGACAGGATGGGCAGAAGGCTGAAAACGGTCAGCGCGGCGGTTATGACAAAGGCGCCGACATCCCGCTTGCGGGACGGATTGATACGGAAGGGGCGGGTCACGAAGGAAGAGGACGCATTGTTCTTACTGATTACGTCCACCAGAAACGCCACCAGCGCGGGGACCAGCAAAATCGAGCCGTACACACACCCCTTGCCGAAATCCAGCTGACCGATGACCTCCTGATACATGAGAACGGGCAGAGTCTTGAACTTACCTCCCACCATAAGGGGGACACCGTAATCCGTAAAGGACAGGGTAAAGACCGAGAAGGCGGTGGCGATCAGGGGCTTACGCAGATAGGGCAGGGTGATGGCGGCGAACTGCCTGTGGCGGGGGATGCCCAGAACGTGGGCCGCGTCGTAGGGAGAGCTATCCTCGAATCGGAGGATGTTCACCATCATAAGAAAGGCCACGGGGAGGGAGTACATGACCGAGGCGTAGACGATTCCCGTTAGGCCGTAGATTCCGCCCGAGGGGAGACCGAAGAGGTTGGTGAGGAGTCCGTTATTGCCACCCAGCAGAACCGCGCCCATACCCAGGGACACCGAGGGAATGAGCATGGGCAGAGTGAGCAGAACGCGGAATACCCCCTTACCGGGGAGGGCGGTCCGCTCCAGGCACCAGGCCAGCACATACGCCAGGGCAAGGGAAATCACCGTGGTCAAGGTGGAGGCGACCACCGAATTCAAAAGGGCGGTGAAAAAGGATTCCCTTTCAAAGACCTGTCGGATGCTTTCCCCATCCATAGAGGCGAACATATAGCCGAGGGGAGCGACCACCAAAAGAAGCAGGACGGCCGTCAGCACCCCGGGGATCAGCCAGATCTGGGAGATCAGAGGTTTGATTCGCTTCTCTTTTGTCATGAATCCATCCTCCGGAAGCGCTCCAGGTCACGGATCTTCATGGACAGGTTCTCGCCCACGAATCGGCGGACGAATTCGGTTTTGGGATGGTCGATCAGCTCCTCGGGGGTATCCAGCTGCTCGATCTGACCGCCGTTCATGACCATGATGCGGTCCGACATGGCGAAGGCCTCCTCCTGGTCGTGGGTGACGTAGATCATGGTCACCCCCGACTCGGCCTGGAGGGCTTTGATCTCCTTGCGCATCAGCAGGCGGGTGGAGACGTCCAGGGCGGACAGGGGCTCGTCGAAGAGGATCACGTCGGGCTTCAGCACCATGGTGCGGGCGATGGCGACGCGCTGCTGCTGACCACCCGACAGGGAGGCGGGCTTTTTGTCCTTCAGCTCCCACAGGCCCATGCGGCGGAGCAGTTCCTCGGCGGTTTTCTGATAGTCGGGGATCTTATGGACCTTCATGGCGTAGGTGACGTTACCAAAGACCGTCATATTCTCAAAGAGCGCGTAATTCTGGAAAACGATGCCCATGCCGCGATGGTAGGGCGGAATGCCCGTGACGTCCTTTCCCTGCTTGCGGATCACTCCCGAGGTGGGGGTCAGCACGCCGATCAGCATACGCAGAAGCGTGGTTTTTCCGCAGCCCGACGCGCCCAAAACCGAGAGAAACTCCCCCTCGTACACGTCAAAGCTGATATCCCGCACCACCGAAACCCCGGCCTCGTATTGCATACCCAGGTTTTCGATCTCCAATATTTTGGTCTGGTTCATAGCTTTTCCTTTCGTCGGAACTCTTCGGCAATCAGTGGGTCCACTTCGCCAGCAGGCGCTCCTTGGTGGCGGCGGTGTCGCCGCTCATGTCGCAGTAGGATATATTCTCGGGGTAGTTCTCCACCGAAAAGCTCTTGCCCCCGTAGATCGCCTCGGGGTAGAACAGCTCGCAGTTGAGGTAGCCGTAGGTGCCGTACAGGTAGTCGAAGACCTCCTTGACAGCGGGGCGGGTCTCCTTGCCCTTGATCATGCCTTGACCGTACAGGGCGTAGGGCGCGCCCTCCTCAAAGAAGAGGATCTCCAGCTGGGTGCCGTCGTTGATGGCCTTGACCGCGGTACCGATGATGCCCAGGCCAATGGCGACCTCTCCCTGGATCAGGGCATTGACGGGGCCCGAGCCCGAGGAGGTGAACTGCAGGATGTTCTCCGAAAGCTTATCGAAATAAGCAAAGGCCTCATCCTCGCCACGCTGATTGACCATGGCCAACAGGAACATATACCCCGTACCCGAGGAGGTGGGGTTAGGCATGGAGATCAGGTCGCGGTACTTGGGATCCAGCAGGTCGTCGTAGCAGGTAGGCTTGTCCAGACCGTGCTTTTCCAGGACGGCGGGATTGATGATGATGGCGCCGCCGTTGCGGTAGTCGGGCATATAGGAACTGCTCTTGACCGTATCCTCCACGAACACTGAGAAATCGTAGGCAGAAAGATCCGCCAGAAGTCCCTCGCTCTCCAGCTTTTGGAGGTAGGTATACTCCAGGTCGTAGGTAATATCGCAGTCGGTGGTAGCGCCCTCGGCCATGAGTCTGGCGGCCTGGTTCCCCGTGGGCATATACTCGATCACGATGTTATACTGGGGAAACTGCTCGGTCAGGCACTGCCGCATATGCTCTACGCGGTAGTCCTCGGCGCTGGTGTAGATGAGGACCCGCTCCTTGGCGGGACCGCAGGCCACCGACAGCGAGGTAATCAGCAAGAGAAATGCAAGCAGGACCGTAATTCTTTTGACAAAAACTGATCTCATAATATTTCCTTTCCCCACAAAGGGTCTTTCGTTCTCCCCTCATGGAACGCGCTTACTTGCGCCTACGCAGTACCCGTCCGAACATACCCAGCACATTGCTTTTTTCGCTTTGATTCATACCGAACCAGAGCAGGAATACGGCATAGACCGCAATGTAGGCGACACACTTGATCAGGAACATGACCATGGTATCCGGCAGGAAAATGGCCAGGGGGACACAAAGGGTTGCTGCCAGAAGGCCGGCGGGGAGGATTCCCTTGAAAATGCCCCAGAACATCCGCCCGATCTCAATATGGAACGCCCTCGCGTAGTAGATATTCATCAGGAAGCCGTGTCCCACGATCAAGGAGGCCACGGTGCCAATGGCCGCGCCCCAGAAACCCATGGAGCGGATGAGAAACAGAGAGACGATAACATTGAGCACCGCCATGACCACCAGGATTACCGAGCGATAGATGCGCTTCAGGGCCGCGTCCAGAATGGCGATTGCCGCGTTCTGCACCAAGGGAACAGTCACGGGGATCATCAGCATCAAGATCACCCAATAAGCGTCCAGATATTGCGAGCCGATCCAGATAGTTATGAAATTTCTTCCGAACAGGGCAAAGCCGCAGATACAGGCGACAGCGATCATGGCCTGGTAGCGGCCGGGATGGACAATGAAGTCGGTCAGTTCCCGCCCCGAGGCGTTCTGGGTCACCAGTCTCGTGGCCTTGGGTACGAACACGCCGGACAGCGCCGACACCAAAGAATTATAGACCGAGTAGACCGCCAGGGCGGAGGAATACATGGTAATGATTTGTTTTTCGGTCACATAGGCACCCAGGATCATGGTATCCACGTTGTTGTTCACCTGGTTGACCACGGCCTGCAACAGAATTGACGCGCCGAAGGCCATAATCTCTCTCATCTGAGCCATATCCAGGAAGTAGAATTTCGGCATTTCCTTGAGGACAGCCAGGGCATACACCGCTGTGAACAGGAAGGTCACCGCGGCCAGGATCAGATCCACCGTGACAACCGCAATCACGCCGAAGCCGCAGGACAGGAGAGTCACCAGCAGGACGACCTTCAGAACACTTTTCAGGAGGGGAATCCCCGAGCTGACAGCGAAGCGCTCGTGTCCGAGCAGGCAGCCGCTGAAGGCATCGGTCAGCATATGCAGGACAGTTGCCAGCACGTACAGCACGAACAGGAGCTGCCCGACCTCGATGGACTCCTCGGGATAGGTATTCCCATACATACCGGGAATCAGGTGATACATGACCGCTCCCGCCACCGCCACGACGGCAGACATGATGACCGAAGCCAGCAAAGCGTGGGCGATCGTGTTTCGCTTATCCTTCTCGGTGTAGTCCTCCAGGGTCTGGCATTTGACGATACTGCGGGTGACGATGGTTGAAATACCCAGGTGGAACATAGTCAGGGGACCCGCGAAGGAGTGGATGACCTTATACAGGCTGTAGTCCAGATCTCCCAGGGAACGGATCAGGAAGGGGGTCAGGAAGATGTTGACCACCAGGCCCATGATCAGATTCAGGTAAGAAAGGATGATACCGATCTTTTTCTGGCTCATGGCTTCCCTCCCCCGGCGCGATGCAGGATGCGGGACAGCTTATAGCGCATCCGATTCTTCATGGAGAGGGGGAAATAGCGCGCGGATGCCGCAGTCAGGCCCTTTTCTTTGTAGGTGTGAAGGAATGCTTCCCTTCTCTGTCGGTCCGCGTCCGAAGCTTTGGTCTCCTTTTGGTTGTAGGACGCTCCGGTCAGCTCCAGGCTCTCCCAGACGTAGTCGTCGGCCAGGGCTTTGACCGCGTCCATACCTCTTTCGGTATGGCACAGAACCAGGGATATTCCCTTGGGATTATTCAACCCGGACAGCTTTTCAAAGAGCCAGAAGTCCGCGATGGTGATATCCGCCGCGTGATGATCGGAGAACTTACAGTCCAGGCAGTAGTCCCGCACCGTACACTTCCCCTTCAGGAAAGCGGTCAGGTAGGGGTCCTCCGCACCCATGCGATCGTAGAGCTTACCGTTCTCAAAGGTTGCCCTCACGGCGTAGCGTCTCCAACCGTAGGTCTTGGGACGGAAGTCCATGCCCGTGATAGGGGCACCGTAACGGGCCTCCAGGTCTCGGACATACTGCCCGTAGATAGCATGGGAAGGCAAGCCTCCGCAAGCAAAATCGCAGGTGAGCAGGAGGGGGTGATCCTCGCGCAAAAAGCTTTTCAGGCCCGCGACCTGGCAGGGGGTCCCACAAAACAGCACAGAACGACCCCGATCCAACTCCTCGCGGACCCGTCTGAAGGAAAGACCGACAAGGCTTTCCACGTATTTACTTTTCATCAGTCTCTCCAGGGGCACCTCATCCGTAGACAGGAACTCCACGGTCTTGCAGTCCGCCACATAGGCCGCGCCGAACACGACGCCGCCCTTTCGCAACACACTCTGCGCGAGGCCATAAAAGGCACCGCCGCTGGAGCTTTTGCGGACCACATCGGCCTCCTTGTGCCAGCCACCGTAGGCGGCCAGGGGAGAGGCTTGAGGCGTATCCCGATTCACGGGACACACCTTCGCGCACAGACCGCAATCCACACACAGTTCTGCGTCCACGGCCGGGGTATAGAACAGGGTGCTTTTATCCATGGAAATGGCCTTTTGGGGACAGATATTCTCACAGGCCCCGCAGGCGGAGCATTGGGAAAACTCAGAAATATTCATTTATTCCAACACCTTTTTCAGATACTGCATACTTCTTTCTTTTTCTTTTCGGATCGCCTCGTTGATGGTGGCATAGTCGAAATCGGGGGCGTCTGCCAGGTCCTCGATAGCCACCAGAGGGACAGACAAGGTCCGCATCAGATTCACAATTCTGGACGAGGCCGAGGGATTGACCACCGCGGCGAATTTTTTATTCAGAATAGTAGACAGAGCCACTCCGTGGAAGGAGGAGGTTACTACGTATTCAGCATGATCGATCAACCACAAAAACTCCTCAGGCCCCACATCGTGTAGCATCTTGTCCGCATATACGGAGGTCAGGCTATCCGCAATGGCGTACACGGGAAGTCCCGTCTTCTTTTTGAGCTGCTTGATTTTTTCCTTACAGGATTTGTTCCAGTACAGCATATAGACCAGAATATACGGCTTGCGGATCCTGTAGGGGGTCTCGTACTGTCTCCACTCGTCGGCAGGCAACAGGAACGTGGGGTCAATGTGAACTTCCACATCCCGATCCACCAAAGCACCAATGACATCGGCGCATTCCTGCTCTCGAACCGATACGGTGTCAAAATTTCTGATCAACTCGGTAAAGCGCTCCAGCTTTTCAGGGGAAATCTCGGTTTTGCCCATGCTCGCGGCATAGGAAACCCGTTTTTTCCCTGACGCGAAGTCAAGAAAGAATGTCGGTCTGCACAGGTCTGGATGCCAGATCTGATCGCTTCCTGCCAGGAAAATCTCAGCTTCATCCGCGGCGGCCTTGCTCTCCAGCTCGGCAGCGTCGGAATAGTAATCCATGTCCAGATTCCTGCCTATAAAGGCCATACGCTTACGGTAGCCGGATTTTCTTTTGGCGCCAATCATGATCTCGTAGCATCGTCTCACCAGGCTATTGAGAGAGCGGACATCCGTTGACGTAAACCAGTCGTCCTGAAACCAAATCACGCTATGGCAATCCAACTCCGCCAGCGCACGACGCAATCCAATGGATTGCATGATCGAACCAAGGCTATACCATGTGCAATAGGTTACGACTCTTACTTCCTTCATAACCGCTCCTTCCAAAAAATAAATGTCAAGTCAATCGATGATCGCGCGTTACATCCTACTGCAAGGTCCGTCCTCAAACAGATTGGGGTTAGCTTCGCCGGACAGGATCTTCTCGGAGAGGACTAGGAAGCGCTCGGCGGCCACGTCCGCATTCCAGATCCCGGTCACGGTACGGTATGCCGCACGACCCAGCTCGTTCTGCTTCTCCGGGTGATCCAACAGATACTTAACGTGCTGATACAAACTTTCGGTGTCTCCCACAGAGTAGCTCATGCCGTTTTTCCCGTTTCGGATGAGGCAGGGGGTGGATCCTGCGGCGGTGCAGGCGACTACGGCGCAGCCGCTGTTCATGGCTTCGTTCAGGACCGCGCCCCAACCCTCCTTATGATCCGAGGTAAACAGATAGATTCCCGCCTGCTCCATACGCGAACGGACCTCCTCAGGAGACATGGAACCCAGGAAGGTAACACACTCGTCCAGGTTCTGCTCAAAGGCAGTCCGAATCAGCTGGATCTCCATATTGCCGGTACCAATGATATTCATATGGAAGGAATATCCCTCCTCTCGCAGTCTCTTGGCTACCGTCAGGGCGTCGTCGGGGTGCTTCCAGTCCAGGAAGCGACCGCACCAAAGGATCACCGTAGGATTCTTTTCCGCCATGAGGGCGTCCTCGCTCTCATACCGCTTGCACTCGGGGAAATACCCCCAGTGATACGCGCGTTTGCGGAACAGGCCAAACTTTTTGAAATCCTTCTGGGTATACGCGCTGGCACACAGCAGGTAGATGGAGGCTTTTCCGGGATTATTCTTATGAAAACGGAACCAGCGAACCGGCCACTTCCACCATTGGAACCCTCTTTTCAAAAGATGCTCGGAATACCGGAAGATCAGCTTGCGGTTCTTTTTGCGGGTGGCCAAAAGCCTTTCGGGAGCGGAGCCCACGATGACAACATCGGCGGAATCAATCCATTCCTGAACCGCCGCGGGAGTCGCCTTTCCCACCCCATAGTGGTATACAAAAGGTTCGTTTTGCTCCTTATAGCCCAGTTTCTTTCGCTCTGCGGGCATTCTCTGGGTTGCGATAAAGCGGTATTGTCCGCCTGTCAAGTCAAAAAGCTTGTGGGAAATAAACGCTTGATGGTGATTATAGAAATTCGACAAAAACAGTATATTCACCACGTTACTCCTTTATTTTGATCATGTATTTGATTGGACGATCAGATCTACGTATTCGCGGAATTTCTGTTCGTCCGAGAAACTCTTGGCCTTCTTCAGGCAAGCCTCTCTAGAAAAGGGCTTTTCTTGCCAGATACGCACAATTGCCTCGTAGAGCGCGTCATTGTCATTCTTGGGGGTCACTGTGCCGCAAGTCTCATCCAGCATCTCCCCGCAACCGCCCGTGTTGAAGGCCAGGACAGGGGTTCCGCAAGCCAGGGACTCCATGTGCGTCGTAGGATAGTTTTCCTCTCTGGTAGGGTTCACCAGCAGATCCGCGGCGGTGTAAATCTCCGCCAGCTCGGCCTGGTTCTGGGTGCGGTGAATGGAGATCACATTCTTGGGAAGTTGCTCGTCAACCCGATCGTCGGTTCCAACCAGCACGATTTGGAAGCGTTCGTCCAGCCTCTCGACCAGATCAAGGAACACATCCAATCCCTTACGGGCCCCCCAACCGAAGGCAACGCCCAGGACGATGAATTTATCCTCTATATGGTACCGTTCACGGAAGCTACTCTCCCGAGGGTAGAAAACTGACAGGTTGATGCCATTATTGATGACCCGCACGTCACAGGCCTTCAGGAAGGAGCGCCCGGCCTCTCCGGCCAGCCATGCCGACGGGGTGATCACGGTCATACCGAGATCCTGATACAGGGCCTTCTTTTTTTCAAACAGCTTGCCGCTTCTGTCGAAAAACCAGCTGTAATGCTTTCTTTGGGGACACCTCCCGCAGCCGCCCTTTTCCCACTTGTCACATCCGATCATGTCATAATGAGGGCAGTAGCCCGTAAAGGCCCAGCAATCGTGGAAGGTCCAGATCACCTTGATTCTCTTTTTCTTCAGGTAATCGAACAGCCGTCCGAGATGGACGTTATGTCCGTGGAGATTATGGAGCAAGACCACGTCGGGCTTAACTCGGTCCAGTATTCGTAGCATACGGCGGGTAGCTCCCTTGGAGTTGAAGCCGTAATTGCCCAAAACCCGGGCAAGCAATGCCTGGAGCTTAACCTCACGGTTGTTCATGTACCGCTCGCCGAGGGGATATGCGCTGTTTCCCGAGGCATAGAGGATCAGGTTTTCGACTCCGCGGTCTGTCAGCAGCTCGCTGATCGCCACGCTGATCTTACCGGTACTGCCGCTTCCGCATACCGCGTTGATCTGTACGACCTTCATTTGATCCACACCTCCTTGGGTTTGTTTCATCAATTCAGCCGGCCTCAGCCGTTGCCCATCGCGCGCCCCGTGGAGGCATTGATGATGCGCGACGCCCCCTCCCCCCCAAAAGGGGGAAGGGGAAGGATATATAAATCCTTACAGGACGATCTTACCGTCCTTGATGGTGTACTTACCTGCGGGGATCAGACCGTTGGTCATCTCCTCAGGAATGGTGTAGGTACCGTCAGCGAGAGCATAGTACTTCATGGAGAAGTAGTAGATGTCATCACCAACCTGAACAGCACCGGCCTTGACCTTGACGTTGTCCACGTAGTAGTACAGCTTGCCGTGCTCCTCGTAAACGCCGTTCTTGATAACGATCTTGTAGTCCTCGATCAGGTACTCGCCTGCGGGGATCAGACCGTTGGTCATCTCTGCGGTAATGGTGTACACACCGTTCTCCAGTGCGTGATACTTCATGGAGAAGTAGTAGTAGCCGTCCTCGGTAGCAACGACACCGGCCTTCTGCTTCACGTTATCCTCGTAGTAGTAGAGCTTGCCGCCCTCCTCGTAGATACCGTTCTTGAAGGTGATCTTGTAGTCCTTAATGATGTAGTTGCCTGCGGGGATCAAACCGTTGGTCATCTCTTCGGGAATGTAGTACTCACCGTTCTCCAGAGCGTTGTACTTCATGGAGAAGTAGTACAGATCATCACCAACAGGAACAAC
>JAGAIH010000308.1 GCA_017626655.1 Clostridia bacterium
AGATGGAGCGAGTGATGGGAATCGAACCCACGCGACCAGCTTGGAAGGCTGGGATTCTACCATTGAACTACACTCGCAGAAGCCCTTTCACAAACCGCTTGCCTATTATACCACAAAGGAAGCGGTTTGTCAAGGGCTTTTGGGAAATTTTTTCGATTTGTTTTTCTTGTGGGTTTGTGACAAAGGAGAGAGCCGTCACTTGTGCAATTTGTAATACGGTCACGGCTCTCTCTGGGTCATTTCACCGAACAGACAGGGATCAGTCCTCGCGGCGCTTAATGCACAGGACCGCGCCAAGGGCCAGGACTGCCAGAGCCGAGAAGGCCATGACAGAGCCGCAACCGTCCTTTAAGAGAATGTCGGTCTCGGGGGCCTCGGTGGGCGCGTCGGACTCGGTCACGGGAACCGTCTCGGGCTCGGTCACGGGAACCGTCTCGGGCTCGGTGGCGGGAATGCGGGCGGCGTACAGGGTCAGATCCCCCGTAATGGGAGTAGAGAAGTCAAACTTACTGTCTGCGGTGCGCTCGGGGCTGGTGTACCACGCGTCAAAGTGGCTACCGTCCTCGACACGGTCGATCACAGGCTCGGCAACACACTCTCCCTCGGTCACGGTCACAGGGGCGGGATCCGCATAATAGTTATCGGGATCGCTGATCTCAAAGGAGACCGTGTACTGCGTGGGCGCTTCCGTAGGAGGCTCGGTGGGGGCCTCGGTGGGGGCTTCGGTGGGTGCCTCGTAGGGGCCCTCGGCGGTTCCGTCGGTCACGGACTGGTTGTAGGCCACCTCATGGGGAGTCAGCACGCGGTCGTAGATGCGGATGGACTTGAAGGTGGTATCCTGGTTGCGGTCGGTCTTGTTGTGGCCGAAGAAGAGGTTGTCGGCGCCCATGAGGTTATACACGTCGCGGCGGTCCATCTCCTCGCCGTCAATATATGTCACCATCTCTCCGCCGGGCTCGTAGGTGATGGTCACGGTGGAGTTCTTGATCAGCTCCACGCCGTCGGCCAGCTCATAGCGCTGGTCGCGGGTCAGACCGGCGTACTTAAACTCCAGACAACCGGTGCTCACGCGGATGAACAGGGAGAAGTTGTCGTTGTCGCAGTTGATGAAGGTGTGGTAGGAACCGCCCAGGCCAACGAAATCACCCAGGGAGACCTCCAAGGTCCAGGCCTCGCCGTTGATGACGTCCACCACCGAGGTGGGGAAGAACTGGCGGCCGTCGTGGACGGTAAAGCCCTCGTCGGTGAAGTGATCGTCGGCGTCGGGGGCCAGGTTGATGGCCCACTCCTCGGTGGGGTTGATCTTGTTCTGCCAGATCGTGGCCTCGTTGTTGTGGGTACCGTTGGCTTCGTTGTCCATGCCGTCGTACCAGGCGACCATGCCTGCGGTAATGTAGGCGGCCTCACCCTCCTCGGCGGCGGGAGTCAGGATCAGCGCGGACGAGAGCGCCAGCACCGCTATCAGGGTCAGAGCCAGGAGCTTCTTGGAAAATGCGTGTTTCATGGGTAGCTTCCTTTCTGATGGAATTTTCGGAGATGCCTCCTCGGAGAGGTCTCTGTGTCACCATTATACACGGAGGAAATGATTTTGTCAAGTCCTTTTTCTGTAGGCTTTGAAACACGAAAGATATTGAAACTTTTTGTTAATTTTTCTATTTTTCGTTGATTTATTGTCGAACGTATGCTATAATTAAGGAAAGAAAACCACGAAAGCGAGGTCCTCTCATGGAGACCAAGATCAAGATCGGCGAAAAGATCCGCCTGCTGCGTAAGAAGAACGACGTGACCCAGGACAAGCTGGCCTACCATCTGGGGGTCACCCCCCAGGCCGTATCCCGCTGGGAGTCGGGGGTCTGCTATCCCGATATGAATTACCTCCCCGCCATCGCCGACTACTTCAGCGTCACCATGGACGAGCTGCTTTGCTACAGCGGCGCCCAGAAGGCCGCCAAGGTGCGGGAGTACCTGGAGCAGGTGGACGCTCTCCTGGACCGCGACCGCGTGGGCGAGGCCCTGGAGCTGCTCCGTACCGCCATGGCCGAGGTCCCCTCGGACTACGCCCTCCAGCTGGAGACCGCCCAGGTGCTGTCCCTGTACGCGGGGCTTCTGGAGGAGTCGAACGGCGGTGAGCGGGCCCGCGCCGCCATGGACGCGGCCCTGACCGAGGCGGTGTCCCTCTGCCGCCACATCCTGGAGGACTGCACCGACGAAGCCATGCGGGACGAGACCAAGAAGGTCCTCTGCGATATCTACGCCCACCAGCTGGACGACGTGGCCCGGGCCGAGGAGATCGCCGACCAGCTCCACGGCATGAGCGTCTCTCGGGAGATCATCCGCGCCACCATGCTGACGGGGGAGGTGGCCTTTTCCCAGGCCCAGAAAAACCTCATCCTCTTCGCCGACAATATGTGGTGGCACCTCTACAACCTGGCCTGCGTCCCCGACATCTCGGGGGACCGCTACACCACCGCCGAGAAGATCGCCATCCTGGAGAAGGGGGTCTCCCTTTTCGAGCTGGTCTTCAACGAGACCCCCTTGTTCTACGCCGACCGCCTGGCCAACTCCTACCGCCAGCTGGCCATGCTCCACCTCTCGGTGGGGCATAACGCCGAGGCCCTGGACGCCTTCGAGCGCATGGCCGACTACGCCGTCCTATACGACACTCGCCCCGAAACCGCCACCTACGCCTCGGTCATCATCAACCGCGTGCCCTACGATAAGTCCGAGGACACCGAGGCCAAGGGCCTCTCCAAGTGCGCCCGCCTCCTGCGGGGCAATTTCGCCGCCCGCATCTGGGCGCCCATTCGGGGTCACGAGCGGTTCAAGGGGGCTGTGGGGCGCATGATCGAGTGTGCGGAAAGGTTTGAGGATGAAGAGGAATAAGTTCTTTCCTACATAGAAATAACGCCCTTACGGAAATTCCGCGAGGGCGTTTTCTTTTGACTTTATCACGGAGCGTTGACGTGGAGCAGATAAGCCACGCGGATGCCGTCGAGGGTTTCCTTGTATCGCTTCGGCACGTCTGTCCAGCCTGGCTCATCGGGGTTATTGTCGGCCTCCGAGACCGTGAAGTCGGCCAGCTTGCGGAGGGTATCCGACATTTTCGGGGTGAGTCCCGCGGCCTTTTCGTGGATGTAGCGGATCGCGCCGTTGTTGCGGGGAACGTTACTGTCGGAAAATTGCTGGAGGATGAGGATGCGTTGCCGCTTATCCAGATCCTCCGCCATCTCGCCGAGCAGATCCAGCAGGCGGTCGTACCGCTCCTCGGTGCGGGTACGAGTATTCCCGATCAGCTCCAGAAGGTGGCGGGCAACGATCCAGCGGCGGGCAGGATCGCCCTCGGTGAGGGCGGTGTATTCGGATTCAATCATCTCCTGCCGCCATTCCTCCACGGTCTCATCGGGGATATGGGCATCATGGAACCTTTGAGAGCCCTCGGGATCCTCGTGCCAGATCACGAAACCGTTACCGCCGTAGCGGAACCACAGCTCCTTCATCTCGGCCACAAGGGCGGGATCGGGTGGCGGGGTGGCTTTTTTCTTACGGAAACATTTTTTCTTACAGAAAAAGGAGAACATTGGACACCTCCGAGGTTATTTCGCGTTAAAGGTTCCCCGCTTTTTCAGGTGACGGATAAACAACAGCACGGCGGCCAGCTGGATGGCGTACACCACGGCGAGGAAGGGTGGGTAGAGTCCCACGCCGAAGTTGTTGACCAGCAGACCGAACAGGGGCGGCACCGCGATCAGGCCCAGGTAGGCCGAGGCGGACTGGGAGCCCATGATGGATTGGGACACGTCCCGCCCGAAGTTGCGGGGAGTGAGGTAGACGAAGTTGGGGTAGAGCGGCCCCATGCCCAGACCCGCGAAGAGCAGGCCGATACCCGACACGGCGGGAGGAATGGGGAGGACAAAGAACACCACCGACAGAGGCCATACCGCCAGGGACAGGGCGATGATCTGCCAGGGAGTGAGCCTGCGGGAGAGAAGGCCCGAGAGGAACCGTCCTGCGGCCAGACCGAAGTAGTACAGGGCGGTCATGGCGGCGGCGTAGGCAGGCTCCATGCCCTTGACCTTGACCAGGAAGGTACTGCCCCAGTTGCCTACCAGCACCTCCAGGGCCACGGCTACGGCGAAGATGAGCCAGATCCAGCGGATACCCGCGTCACGGGCCTGCTCGCGGAGGGAAAGGGAGCGGGGAGCGACCTCGGGCTCGGCGGTGTCGGCCTCGGCGGCGGTATGCTTCCCTCCCTCGGTGGCGGCGCGGGCGACCTTGCCCCACAGGGGGATCGCCAGGATGGCGACCACGGCCACGCAGAGCTGGAAAATGGCGGCGTAGCGGTAGCCCATGTGCCAGTCCCCGATCCGCCCCAATGCCAGGGACATGAACACGGGGCTGACCGTGACCCCCACGCCGTAGAAGCAATGGAGGTAGCTGATGTGGGAGGCCTTGTAGTGGAGAGCGACGTAGTTGTTCAGCCCCGCGTCCACCGCGCCGCCGCCCAGGCCCAGGGGGATGGCCGAGAGCAGGAGCCACCAGATGGAGGGAGAGAGGGAGTAGCCGAACAGGCCGATGGCGGTGAGCATGGTGCTGACCGCCGTCACCTTGCCCGTGCCGAAGCGGTTGATGAGCTTATCCGAAAAGAGGCTGGAGATGACGGTGAAGATGCAGAAGTAGGGGGTCAGGAGTCCCGCCACCGACACGGGGAGATCGAACTCCCCCGACATGACCGGCCACGCAGGGCCGAAGAGGGAGTCGGGGACGCCGAGGCCGATGAAGCAGATATAGATGACGATGAGGAGAAGGGTGGCCATGGGGATACCTCGCTGTTGAACTTCATGGGGTATTATACCACAGAAACGCGCCAAATGCAAGAGAAAAAGCCCTGTTTTCAGGGCTTTTTGTGGGATCTCGGAATGATGCTTGTGAGTCAGGCCATGGGGATCAGCTCGGCGATTTCGGCAGGAAGGGGCACGAAGATCTCGCTGTAATACCCCTCGGGGAAGGTCTCCGTGGTTGTCCACACGTAGCAATGCACGAAAAAGCCCTCCTGTCCGGAGACGGTGGTGATCATGCCGTCCCACACGATGTTCTCATACTCGGCAAAGTGCAGACGGAGATGTAGCAACAGATCCCCCTCCACGCCCTCCTCATTCCTGAATCGCGTGCTCACGAAGCCCCAATTGCATCCCCTGCCGTTTTCGAGGTAGGTACTCTCCTCCATGACTGTCTTCAAGTGGGTCTGGAAGGCCGTTCCGTCCGTCTCGGCCACGGTCGCGTAGCAGATCTTCTCGCCCACAGACATCATTTTCCCCTTGGTGTCACTGAAGTGGTGGCCATCCCGCCAGTACAGCTCCGCACCCGTGACCGTCCAGGTCAGCACCTCGGGCTGAGGCATCTCCACCGAGGAATGACGGGCAATATATGGGGTGAAATCAGGATCAAACAACGCGAAATCGTGGCTGTAGCATACGTACTCCTCCACGGGAACGTCCTTGATGGCGTAATACTCATAGCGGTCGGGATTGTGCCTGAGCTTCCCTGCGCTGTTCTTGGCGGCGCTGAGGTGGATGAGGTTGGGGTCACATTGGACATAGTTCTCATAGAAGTAGAGGGGGTGTATTCTATGGGGTACACGGCAATAAAGGTCTTCTCCCCGCAGGAGGACAGTGTAAAGGTAACGAGAAGCAGGCAGGTCAGCAGAGCCACACAAGATCGCACGGCAAGCAGATGCTTTTTCATAGTCATTTCTCCTTTCTCGGCATGAAAGATCCACATAGGTCGTTCAAAACTTTCATCCGTAGATCAGACCTCACCAATCAGCTCGGCGATCTCGGCGGGAAGGGGGACGAAAACTGTCTGATAAAACCCCTCGGGGGCTGTCTCGGTGGTGGTGAATGCGTGGCACCGCACGTAGTAGTCATGCTCGCCGCCGTCTATGGTGACGATCTCACCGTCCCACACGATATTTTCGTATTCTTTGAAATGGACGCGGAGATACAGTAACATGTTTCCCTGCTTGGGCACGAAATTCCATATAAGACCGACTTCATTCACGCGGTAGTCTTCATTCTCCAGACAGGTCTTCAAATAAGTCTGAAAACCAACTCCATCTATGTTGGAAAGAGTCTCCTTGTGGATATCCTCGCCAACCGAGCTCATGTTTACTTTCTTATCGCTGAATTGGCTGTTATCGCGCCAGTACAGCTCCGCGCGGTCCGACGTCCACGACAGGATCTCAAGCTCGGACTCTTTGAACTCGGGGCTTCGGACGACACTGACGCTGACGGTCGGATCCAGCATTTTGTAATCGCTTCTGGAGCAAACGTATTTCTCCACGGGAACGCCCTCGATCGCGTAATAGGACCCGTACCAACCGTTTTCATCGACCCGCCCCGCGCTGTTCTCCGCCGCCCGCAGGTGGATGAGGTTGGGATCGCCCACTGTGTAATTCTGATGGAAATACACGGCCGTATATCCCTCGGGGTAAACGAACCCGTCGTCGGGATCATCCTTCTGTCGGTCGCAAGAGCTGAACGCGAGGGACAGGAGGAGCAGAACAGCCAAAGCTTGTACGATGCGTCTTTTCATGGTAATTCTCCTTTCTCGGATGTGACCCATCCACCCTATAAGACGCATTTTTTCGCGGCTCATTACGGAGATCATGAAAATTTTTTATAGACCGTTCAGAACCTCCACCCGTGGGTCAGGATCTCATCCACCAGGCTGGCGGCGAACAGGACGAAGGTCACGACGCTGATGCTCCACATGGCGGGCGATGAGATACGCTCCCACCAGCGCAGAAGTCTTTCGCGGTACTGCACCCCCAGAATGAGCTGAGCGATGGCCCACGCCACCCCCAGCAGGTAAATGATGAAGGCCCAATGGGGGGTGATGGGCAGAAGCTCCACCACGTAGCTGGGGATATTCAGGATGAGATGCAACAGGAGCACGTCGGTGAGGTCGTAGAGGATATGGCGCAGCTTCATGAGGATCTCCTTTCGGGACTTTTTTCTATTGTAGCATACTTGCGGGGGTTTGTCAATAGGGGGATATTTCCGTAGAGTATACCCTCGGATCACACAAAAAAAAACGAGATACAAGGCGGCCTCGACCGTATCTTGTATCTCGTATCCCGTATCTCGGATCAGATCGGCAGCACCGCCACCGCGATCCCCACGTAGATGAGCAGGGTCAGGGTATCCACCACGGTGGTAATGAAGGGGGAGGCCATGACGGCGGGGTCAAGTCCTACCTTTTTCGCGCCGATGGGGAGTAGGACGCCCATGAGCTTGGCGAAGACCACGGCGCAGAACATGGTGATGGAAACGATGAGGGCGACCTCCACGGTGTCCACGGTGAACACCAGCTTGAGGTCCACCAGCATGGTCTTGGCGAAGCAGGCGGCGGCTACGGTGAGACCGCAGACGGCGGCCACCCGCAGCTCCTTCCACAGCACGCGGAAAATGTCGCGGGGCTCGATCTCTCCCAGGGACAGTCCGCGGATCACCGTGACCGAGGTCTGGGAGGAGGCGTTACCGCCCGTACCCGTCAGCATGGGGACGAAGACCGCCAGGGATAGGGTAGCGGCGTCCAGCACGCTCTCGAAGCGGGCCAGGATGGTACTGGTGAAGGTGGCGGACAGCATGAGCAGAAGCAGCCACGGGACACGCTTCTTCCAGGTCTCGAAAACACCCGTTTTGAGGTAGGGCTTATCGGTGGGCGAGATAGCCGCCATCTTTTCGATATCCTCGGTAGCCTCGGTCTCCATGACCTCCATGGCGTCGTCTACCGTGACGATACCCACCAGGCGGTACTCGCGGTCCACGATGGGGATGGCCAGCAGACCGTACTTGGCCACGGTAGAGGCCACGGTCTCCTGGTCGTCCATGGTAGAGGCGCAGATGATGTCCTCGTCCATGATGTCCTCGATGAGGTCGTCGGCCGAGGCGAACAAGAGATCCTTCAGAGGCACGGCGCCCTGAAGCACGCGCTGGGCGTCCACCACGTAGGCTACGTAGACGGTTTCCTTGTCCACACCCGTCTTGCGGATGCGGGCGATGGCCTCGGCGCAGGTCATGTCCCGGCAGAGGTCGATGAACTCGGCGGTCATGACGCTTCCCGCGCTGTCCTCGGGGTAGGCCAGGAGGCGGTTGATATCGGTGCGGGTCTCGGGAGTGGCGTTTCTCATGATGCGGTGCACCATGTTGGCGGGCAGCTCCTTCAGCATCTCGGTGGTATCGTCCAGGGCCAGCTCCTCCACCATCAGCGAGATCTCTCGGTCGGTCATGGCGGCGATGATGCGCTCCTGCTCCTCGATCTCCAGCTCGGCGAAGACGGCGGCGGCGGTGTCCTTGTCCAGGAGCTTGAAGACGGCGGGGATGCGCTTGGGCTCCAGCTCGTCGAAGAATTCGGCGGCGTCCACGGGGTTCAGCTCGCCCAGCTCGTCGCGGAAGTCGGCGTAGTGGCGGGTATCCAGCAGATTCTCCAGGTACTCGAACTTGCGCTCCATCTCCTGGGGTCTCTGCTCGGCGAGGATCTCCTCCTCCTCCTCGATATCCGCCTCAACCTCTTCTATGGCCTCCTCGATGGCCTCCTCCACGGTCTCCTCGGTGATCTCCTCCTCGGCGTCCAGGATCTCGTCCTCGTCGGCGTCCTCGTAGAGCTCGGCGGGCTCGGCGTAGATGTCTACGTGCTCCACCTCTTCGTCGGGGGTATCGGTGTACTCCCCCTCGGTATAGTCAAAGCGTTCCCCCGTAAAGGCAGGCACGGCGTTTTTTTTCGGCTCGTGAGCCGTATCCCGTTCCAAAGGATGATCGCTCTCGGTGTGTTTTGCGGGTGCGGTCTCCTTGTGGGAGCCATGGGTGGCTTCGCTTTCGTGGTCATGAGCGGTTGCGGGGCTCTCGTCCTCGGGCATACGGGGGTCAAGCAGTTCGTTCTCTCGGCTCATACGATCATCCTCCTTACTCTCTGCAAACTTTGGTACGCGGTCGGGGCAGAAGCCGAGCCGCGGGCGTTTGGTTTTATTCAGTATAGCACACGAGCGGAGTTTTGTCAACCGCTTTTCTTCATTTTGGGCGAATTTCTTCGGTTTTAACGAAAATTCCGCAAAAACAGGGTCAATATCTTCAAATTTGTTCAAATATCTATTCCAGAAGGGACATTTTCGCAGTTTTTCAAAATCAAGCGATCAATCGACCGCGTGTTTTCAAACAGAAAAAGACCCCCGCTCGAGGCGGAGGTCTCAGAGGTGGGAGGATTACTGCTTGGAGGTGGCGATCTTGATGATGGCGACCACACCCAGGATCACGGCCAGCGCGATGACGACCCAACCGATGATGCTGAGGAGCAGGTTCAGAATGGTCATGCCAACACCCACCAGTGTACCGCCAAAGACCAGCAGGACCACACCCAGGATGATACGCAGGATCTCGCGGCCCAGCTGCTCGGCCCAGGCGGACTTGGCCAGGATAATGCGGATGACGGGGAACACGATCATGTAGGCGGCCAGGATAAAGGTAATGACGTTGCTCTGGGAGACGATCAGACCAACACCCAACAGGATACCGACGATGGATGCGATGAGGTCGAAGATGGCGCCCTTGGCCTTGAGGTTGGCGATGGAGTAGATCAGAGAGGGGATGTTACCGATGATGACGATGACGCCCCAGACGATGAGTGCCAGCCAGACCAGGGTCTCGGCCTTGACGACGGAGCCCAGGATCACCAGGGCAACACCCATGAGAATACCCAGGATCATGGAGATCACACGGGTCGCGATGCGATTGTTCTTGGACATAGTTGATTTCCTCCAAACATGTACAAAATATAATCAAGCTCTCGGATGAGCGTTGATCCAGGCGATCACAGCCTCGGGTAAGATCCCCTCCAGGGACTCCCCCCGCTTCATGCGCTGGCGGGCCAGGGTTGAGGAGATGCCGTCAAAGGCGGGGTCCGCGGGCATATAGAGGGTCTCGGCGCGGCTGTCGTGAGCGCGGTTGTAGAGGGCGTGCTTCTGCTCGTACTCAAAGTCGGCGGTATTGCGGACACCCTTGATGATGAAGTCGGCCTCCACGCAGTCAAAGAGCTTGATGAGCATCCCTCCCGCCGCGATGACCTCCACGTTGGGCAAATGAGCGCAGGCGGCCTCAGCCATGGCGCGGCGCTCGGACAGGGCGAACAGGTAGCTCTTCACAGGCGCTCCTTGGACGTACTTCTGCATATCGTTGTTCATGACCGCCACCGTGACCTTGTCAAAGCGGGCGGCGGCGCGGGTGATGATGTCCAGATGCCCCAGGGTGATGGGGTCAAAGCTACCGGGAATGAGTGCGGAGCTCATGGTGTTTCCTCCCTGCGATGATGTTGACGGAACAACAACCTGTATGGTTTATTATCCCACAATGATATGAACTGAATGTGAATTAAAGATGAAGTCTGTGGTCATTCCGACAAAAAGCGGGAATTACGCCTTGGGGGTCAGGATGTTGACGCAGGCCACGCCGTAGCGGGCGGACTTGACCACCTCGAACTTCTCGGCCAGAGGGGTCCCCACGCCCAGGGGATCGGGCTCGGCGCTCTCCAGCACGATGATGCCGTGGGGCTTCAGGAGGCGGTTCTCCAACAAGGCCTCCACAGCGGCCTTGCAGGCTCTCATGGCGTAAGGAGGGTCAATGAAGACCATATCGAAGGGCTCCTTCCCTCTCCTCTGGCGGAGGAACTCGGCGAAATCCGAGCAGATGATGGTGCAGTCCTCCGAGAGGCGAGTCTTCTCGGCGTTTTTCTGAATAATCTTGACGGCGTCCTTGGACTGGTCCACCAGCACCGCGTGGGCGGCGCCGCGGGAAACGGCCTCCAGTCCCATCTGCCCCGAGCCGGCGAAGAGGTCCAGGACACGGCGGCCCTCCAGCTCAAATTGCAGGCTGGAAAAAATGGCCATTTTGGCGCGCTCGGAGGTGGGGCGGGTCATGTCGCCCTCCAGGGTAACGAGTTGGATGCCGCGGGCGCGGCCGGTGATGATACGCATCATAAAGCAGGAACTCCTTTATTGGAAAGATGAATTGTGTAGATACAAGATACGACGATACAAGATAGAACAGCAGACATGAGATCAGAATACCTTGCATCTCATATCCCGTATCTTTTCTCACTTCTTACTATCAAAATACTCCCGTATTGCTTTTGCGTCCGCCTTGGAGATGCCCTTGACGGCGGCGATCTCCTCCTCGGCGGCGTTCTTGACCCCCGTGATCCCGCCGAAGGCGGCCAGCAGGGCCTTGGCCTTGGTGTCGCCGACGCCCTTGATCCTGGTCAGGCTGGAGTGGATCAAAGTCTTGCGCTTGGCGGCGTCCATGCGGGAGACGGTGAAGCGGTGGACCTCCTCCTGGATGCGGTAGACCAACACGAAAACCGCGTTTTCGCGGGCGATGCTGATCTCGCCGTCCTCGGTACAGAGGGCGCGGGTCTTGTGGAAGTCGTCCTTGACCATGCCAAAGACCGGAATATCCAGCCCCTTCTCCTCCATCAGCTCGCGGACCACGCCTACGTGGCCTCTGCCGCCGTCCAACAGGATGAGATCGGGAAGGCGGGCAAAGGACCCTTCCCCGTCGGTCAGATGCTCCAGGCGGCGCTCCAGGGCCTCCCGCATGGAGGCATAGTCGTCGGTGGTGCCTTGCACCGACTTGATCTTGAAGTAGCGGTAATCCGCCTTGTTGAACTTACCGTCCTCGCAGACGATCATGCCCGCCGTGAGATGCTCGGTGCCCAGGTTGGAGATGTCGTAGGCCTCGATGCGGGTGGGGTAGGTGGGTAACTCCAGGATCTCGGCCAGCCGCCCCAGGGCGCCCTCGT
Organism: Clostridia bacterium; assembly: GCA_017626655.1. The sequence continues at coordinate 11,848 of JAGAIH010000308.1, forward strand.
CCTTCTCGGCGTCCAGGCGATGGCGGCGCACCTTCTCGGCGGCGTTGGAGCGCACCAGCTCGCAGAGGGTGTGGTTGGCGCCCCGCTCGGGGGTGCGGATGGTAACCTTATGCCCCGCCAGGGCGGTGAGATACTGGGACAGACCCTCCATCTCCTCGGCCTCCAGGGGAAAAGACAGAAGGATCTGCTTGGGGATGAATTCGCGGACGCGGTAATGCTCGCAGATGAAGGCCCCCA
>JAGAIH010000309.1 GCA_017626655.1 Clostridia bacterium
CACAAGGGAAGGCTTTCGTGGTATGCTTTTCGTTTTCTTAAAACCGAAAACATACTGATGTCTAAAGGCTTTTTAGGGTGACGCCAAACATACTGAATGAGCCTTCCCTTGTGAGGGAAGGTGGCACGCCCGAAGGGCGTGACGGATGAGTAGCCACCGAAAAACATACTGACCTGTTCCGTCAAACAGTTTGATAAACCCCAATTTGCCCCCCCCTCAAACAAGCCTCCTCGCCCATTTCCCCGACCGTAGCATAAAGAACCCGATGACGCACTTGAACAGCTCAAGGCTCATACAGATCACGAACAGAGGGATAATGGGCAGATCGGTCAGCCGCGACAGGATCAGACCCGTAGGGACGCTGACCGCCCAGACGAAGGCGGAATCAAAGAGGAAGGTGATGAAGGTCTGCCCCCCCGAGCGAAGGGTGAAGTAGCAGTTGTGGGCAAAGGAGCTGAAGGGCATCATGGCCGCGTAGACCACGATCATGACCGCCGCCAGGGCCTTGACGTCCTCGGTGACATTGTAAACAATGGTGAACAGGGGGGACATGGCCGCCATGACCGCCCCGATCCCCGCACAGAGGACGCAGGAGAAGGCGATGATCTTGCGGTCGGTATCCTTGGCCTCCTCGATCTGCCCCGCGCCAAGCTGGTTGCCCACGATGATGGCTACGGCACTACCCATGGACATATAGACGATGTTGAAGACGTTGGAGATGGTCACGGCGATGTTCACCGCCGCCACCGCCACCAGGCCTCGGGTGGAGTAGCACTGGTTCAGCACCGTCATGCCCGAGGACCACAGAAGCTCGTTGAGCATGAGGGGCAGAGACTTGACAAAGATCTGCCCCACCAGCGCCATGGGAATACGGGGGGAGCGGTACAGGCCCTTGAAGTAAGGTACCTTTTTGGTGTGGGTGTGGCTCCAGATCACCACGATGGACAGCTCCACCACACGGGCGATCACGGTGCCCCAGGCCGCGCCCACCACCCCCAGAGCGGGGAAGGGGCCGATGCCGAAGATGAGGAGCCAGTTGAACAGGGCGTTGGTGCAGACCGCCACCACCGAGGCTACCATGGGAGGCACCGTCTGCCCTGTCTCTCGGAGGGTGTTGGCATAGACCTGGGTCAGAGCCATGGGGACCAGGGCGATGAGGGCTACCTTCAGGTACTCGCGGCCGTACAGCAGGGTCATGGCCGCGTCGGCGGTGGTGTCGTCCTCGGTGAGGAACAGGGTGATGAGATCCTCTCCGAAGGGGATGAGGATGGCCCCGCCCACCGCCAGGATCAGAAGGATGGAGTAGAGCTTGAAGCGCACCGAATGGCGCAGGCCTTCGTCGTCCCCCTTGCCGAAGAACTGGGCGGTGAAGATGCCCGCCCCCGACAGACCTCCGAACACGCAGAGGGTGAAGACGAAGATGAGCTGGTTGGCGATGCCCACCCCCGACAGCTGCTCGGTGCCCAGGCGGCCCACCATGACGTTGTCCAGGAGATTGACGAAATTGGTGATGCCGTTCTGGATGATGATGGGGACGGTGATGCCCAGGATCATTTTGTAGAAGGCTTTGGTGCCAATGAGTTTCTTGATGTGCATAGCTATCTCCTCATGTCGGAACAAAAAAGAGTCAAAGCTGTCTAAGGCATTTCTACGGTTTACCCGAAACCGGTTCTGTGAAGCGGACAGGACAGTGATTCTTACTAAGCCCTGTCAGGCAAGCCTGAAAGGACCGTTGACCCACCGATTGCGGACTTTTTACTCTGTCAAAAAAAGCCCTAACCGAACGGGGGTTCGGTTTAGGCTTTATTTGGTGACCCGGACGGGAGATCGAAATCCCCGCTCCGCTCGGGGCAAGCTGCGCCAAGAAAGCAGAAAAGAGATCCTCGCTTGCAGCTTGCAGGGCCCTCATATCGAACCGGATATTTCTGGTGAGCCGTTACTTGAATATGTTGAACACTTGTGACACGGAATTTCACTTCGCGAAAACTTGCAAGCTCTCCGTCTTGCAAGCGAGCTTGCAGATCTTCAAGCGGCGAAACCGAATCCATGCGTGCTTTGTACGCCGTGCCGCTCCAACGAGTCATCATAACCACCCGTTCGACAGGTGGTTATGATTGTTATATACTCTCTTTCCCGCGTTTCACAAAGAGCAAAAAACGAAAGACTTCAGGGATCATGAGAGAGAATACGTCCGCGTTCACAACACCGAAGCATCCTTGTTTTCAATCAGTAAAGCCCGCGGTACAGGGTCAGAAGCGTGTTCTCGTCCACCGCTTTGTCCGCCAGAACCAGCAGATCATCCGAGCGAGTCACGGTCTTTCCGCAATTTTCGAGAGCGGATGTAATATCCACGTACTCGATGCCGTAGTGGTTGTAGGTCTCGCCGCTGACCGTCAGACCCATGATCTCGGTTGCGAATGCCTTGGGAACATAGAGGTGATTCTCGTCACCGAAGAAGGTCGCCTTGGTGGAGGACTCGTCCAGACGCACCATCTTACCGTCCGCGAAGGCGTAGTAGGAGCCGGCCTTGAGGACAATCATGTCCTCGGTCAGGGAAGCGGGAGCCTTGACCTCGGTCTCCTTGGCGGTGTAGCGGTAGTTGAAGCGGTCATTGGGAGCGGTATCGCCCAGGTCAATGAACTGCATGATGTCGCCGCTGTCCACCGAATTGTCTGCCCACTTGAAATCGAAGGTATCGCCAAGGCCCAGAAGCTCGGCATCCACCTTGATCTGGATGTAATTGCCGCTGACGGTATAGGTAGCAGAGCCGACCTCCTCCATCTCCCAGGAATTGTTCACGAACTTATGGATGGAGCAGGTGCTTCCGCTTTGCGTGCGGTTGAGGACGAAATCGTAGCCGTACCAGCCCGTAGTATAGTCGCAATCGGCGTTGATGAAGAGGTTCATCCAGTTGGTGCCTGTGGGCGCGGTGATATCCTCGGCGCACTCGGCGTAGAAGACCACGTCACTACCGTTCCCCGACACCTTGGCTACCGTGAAGTCATTGCGGCCGCTCTTGTTTTCGTAGTGGAAATTCCCCACGTAGGACATGGCATCGCGGTGGGCGGTGTCACCCTCATAGTCGCGGAACTCGGGACCGACGATATCCCACTGGGATCGGGGGCCATCCAGAACGATGGGACGCTGACCGAAGGCGGCGAGAGGGGCGCGGCTACCCTTGTAGTCGCGGATATTCTGGGTCATCTGGTAGTAGTAGTTATCGTTGTAGACACCCTTCACAGGCTCGATGTCACGGGAGTACTCGGGGTTGAAGGCGTCCACGTAGTAGTGTCTCGTCCATTTGTCGTCATTGGTGACCTTATATTCGTTGGCGATGGTCTGGCCGACGGCACCGCTGGCCTCCCAACGGCCTGCCCACCACTCGTTCCAGCCCACCAGCATGATGAGGCCGGGATCCTGCTCGATGGCGTAGTCGAACTGCTCCTCAAAGGCAATACCCAAGCCGGAGGTACCTTTATCCACAAGGTCAAAGCCGAAATTGCCGCCTGCGGGCTGTCCGCCGTTGTGGTAGGAATAACTGCGGCCCGCGTTGGTGCCGTAGCTGCCGTTGGCCCAGAAGCCGCTCATGACCACCATCTGCTCCAGTTCTCCTGTTTCGGAGAGGCCCTTACCCTGGGGGTACATATCCGCCCAGGGCCAGCAGGCTTTGCCTTGGAGATCTTGATACCAGCCGTCCCTGGTGTAGGCCCAGCTGTGACGGACCGTGAAGAACTCCCGCTGCTCCTGGGAAAGGGTGTTCAAGAGAGACTTAGGCAGGAAGATCAGGGGCTTGCCGTCGTGCTTGAACCACAGATCCTCGTATCTGCCTGTGGAGTAAAGGTTATTCCAAAGAGCCTTGAAGGAGTTGGCGGCGACGTCTCTTTCATCGCCGCAATGGAAGCAGATCTGAGGGGTATCGTGACCCTCGGCCCGCATCTCCGACCAGACCCGGAGAAGGGTCTCGTAGGTATTCTCGTAGGTGAGGCCGTTGGTGGCATCCACGAAGATGAAGTCGATGCCCGCGGCCACCAGCTGGTAGGCGTGCTTGCGGATGACCCACTCATCGTCGGAGCGGTAGTAGCCGAAGTAGGGCTCGGCCCAGTAGTGGCCAAAGCCCAGCGGGCCTTGGGTTATGACGTCGATCAGGGCATTCTTGCCGCCCTCGTAGTAGGTCTTGGTGTGATCGTAGACCGTACTGTGACCGCCGTGGATGTTGATATCGTGCCACAGGAAGTAGAAAATACCCACCTTCTTGTCGTTGACGGTGCCGTTTCCGGAGCCCGTCAAGCGGCCCACGTCATCCATGCTGACCCAGGTATCGGACAGGACATCTTGGGAATTCATCATATTTGCGTCCTCGGCAGTTTTCTTGGTTCCCGCGATACCGGACGCCTTGAAATCGGTAATGTAGACGTTACCCGTGTTCATGAGATGGAGCCAGATATTGAAGTAGCCGGCATCGGAGATGGTCACGCCGCTGTCGGTCAGGGTAGGCTTGCTTTCCCCGGGATGGTACATGGAGACGGTGTCCCCCTCCCACTTCACCTCGGCCAGAGCCACCTTTTTACCGCTGTCATTTTCGGCAAAGACTGTGATCATAGAGCCGTTGTCCTCTATCCAAAGCATCCGCTCGGTTTTGAAGTCCACGCCCTTTTCCTTGATGGTCATATAGGATGTAAGAGGCCACTCACCCGTGCGGATACCGATCTGGTTTTCCCGCAGGGCGAGCCAGATCCCTCCCTTACCTGTGGCGTCACCGCCGGGGTTGGGGAGGCGCAGACCGATGTAGAGCGTGAACCAGGGCGTGCTCTCGTTCTTGCCCGTGATGTGCATCTTGGCTTCATAGGAGGCGGGGCTTGCCAGGCTTGTATTGAGAGTCAGGGAGCTGACCGTGGACTGACGCAGGGTCACCCGTGTCCCCTCTACGTCGGCATCGCCGAGACTGAAGGCCGGGTCACCGGCGGAGAAGGCATAG
>JAGAIH010000310.1 GCA_017626655.1 Clostridia bacterium
GCCCTGCTCGTCCATGGTGTAGTAGCCGTTGGGGACGAGTCCGTTGGATTTGGTAACATAGTAGACCTGATCCCTAACAGCGGCCAGGGTGGAGCTGTTGATGTAGTAGACGTAGCCTTCGGAGTCGGCGACAGCGCCGGCGTACTGGGGAATTCCATCTATACAGAATCGAAGAAGTCCGTCGGGACAACGAGTGAGTCCTTGAGCGGGTGCATTCATTTCTGTGTCAACATATACTCCATTGACTAATGCTCCATCAATAATCTCATATCCGCCAAGATAATGGAGCGTAACTTTTTTGAGTGAGACATCTCGAACATCAACATTGCTCCATTGAGCATCTCTTCCTTGATAATAAACATCTGTGAGATTCTCACAATACTGAAAGGCTCCCGTTTCAATACAAGTGATAGTCTTTGGAATGGTGATTTTGGAAAAACTCATTCCGATGAACGCATTCCCACCGATGGTTGTCACGCTTCCGTCATCAGGAATAACACTTGTATTACATCCGGCAACGACGGTCTTTGTTGCTGTTTTGATAATGCAGTTACCATCACTATGATATACAGGATTGTTCGGATCGACTGTTATTTCCTCCAAACCTGTACATTCCCATATCAAGCAATCCCGGATGTCTGTAACTTGCTCCGGTATATGCAGAGAACGCAGAGAAGTACAGCCAAGGAAAACATCATATCTGGTTTCCTTTAGATTCTTAGGGAGTACAATGCTCGAAATGTTCGTTTGGGCAACTATGGCCTCATTCAGCACTTCGATGTTATCAGACAACCTAATATATTCCAGCTTCTTACATGATTCAAACGCCAAATGCCCAATTTCTTTTACACTGTCTGTCATAGTAACCGAAATCAAGCTATCACAATATTCAAAAGCACCCGACTCAATTTTCTCAACACCATCCGGGAGTTCAACAGTCAAAAGGCTGCCGCAGTTGGCGAATGCATAATAGCCAATCGTTTTAACCGTCGGCGAAATAGTGATCGCTTCAATTTGTTTCATGCCCGAAAATGCTTGGGAAGCAATGGAAGTAATGCCGTCCTGGATAACAACGGTACGAACTCCTTCGTACTCTTTCCAAGGAAATGGCATCGCGTAGGTATAATAATCCATTTTTCCCTGACCGCTGATTACCAGCTCACCTGTTTCCGAATCAAAACGCCACAGAAGACGATCACCCTCTGTATAGTTTCCGCACTCTTCATAATAATATGCTCCCGAATATACCTTTGCCCCCGCCATAACCACGCCAACCAAAACCATCAGCGCCATCATAGCTACGCAGAACCCCATCCGCAGGATCAATTTCGTACGGGCACTCATACTTCTTGCTGTCATTTTATAAACCTCCTTCAAAGTAAATTATGACATTTATTATATATTTTTGTTCTCATATTCAGATTTGCTTATGCACACTCTTATACTCATCGTAATACCGATAGTAAGGGCATCTCCCCGTCTGCCCCGAGATAAACGAGATCATCTCGTCCTCGTCCAGATTCACCTGGCAGACGTAGGCGTCCAGCTCCTCGTCGTAGTCATAGAACTCGCAGTCTTCACAGCGGCCTACGGCTGGCTTTTTTTGCTCCTTTAGGGGCTTTTTCTTTTGGATTTCTTCCATGCGGAGTCACTTCCCTTCTGTTTTTCGGTATCAGTATACCGCATTTCTCCAAATTTGTCAAGAGGTTCGGTACGAGTTCGGGATTTCCGGCATAGGATGGATAGAAAGAAATCACCTACGGAGGTACATATGGAACGCAACATACCGAATCCACAATCCCCCGCTCCGCCCCCTGCGACCGACCGCCCATCCTCCTCCATGACGGGGCAAGGAAAGCTGATCTTTCAGATCACAACGGCAGGCGGCGCGATCCCCCTGGCGGGCGCGGAGATCACCCTGCGAAGCCTTGGTTCATCCGACGGAGCCGGGGGAGACATTCTGGCGGTGCTGGTCAGCGGCCCGGACGGCCGCTCCGAGCTGCTGACTCTCCCCGCACCCTCCCGCCGCTTTTCCCTGGAGCCTGCCCGAGACGGCTCTCCCATCCCCTACGCTCTCTACAACGCCGACGTGCGGATGAACGGCTTTTACGATCAATCCTACGTCCGCATTCCCGTCTTTGACGGTATCACCTCCATTCAAAGAGCGAGCATGATCCCTCTGCCCGAAAACGGCTTCGAAGGGGGCGTGCGGCCCGACGGGGAAAGATTCTTTGAGGGCGAGAGTCCTGATCTGTAAAGAAAGGAGACAGCCATGGCAACAGGTCTGCCCATCATTCCCGAATCCATCACCGTACACCTGGGTGAGCCGAACCGCAAAATATGATGATTCAATCCCCCCAAAAATAGATTTCCACCCGCTCCTCGGGCTTGTTATATACAATCTTCTCCACCACCGTCCGCAAGGCCTCATTTTTTGCCTCTGGCGCGATTCCATCGGTGGTTATGATCTCCAGCACCCCAGCCACCTTTGCGGCGTAAGCGGCCTTGTTGAGGCTCTGCGGGGCGTTGTCGCGGTCTCTCATGGCGTTCAGCTCGGCGATCTTGTCTGTAATCTCGGCCTTGATGGCGGCGTACTGCTCGATGGTGTCCACTCCCGCGAGATAGGCGTCTTTGGCTCGGTCCAACCGCCTCTCCTCCAGGGCTATGAGCTTGTCGTAGTCTATGCCCTTGCGCTCGGTCTGGTGGGGCTTGCGGGGGGTGACAGCAAAGGTCTGGGAGCCGACCGCTTGACGCAGACCGTCTATCACGGCGGCCTCGATCCTCGGAACGGTGATGCTGTGGGAGACGTGGCAAGAGCCGACGTTATACGCACAGCATTGCAAGCACCGCGCCTTATTTTTCCCGGACTTATACCCCGTCCTGGTGAGCGCACCGCCGCAAGCACTGCACCGCACAAGACCTTTGAGCATATACCCAACAGACTGATCCTGCCTCGCATAGGCGGGGTAGGTCTTTTTTTGTTGAGCAAGCCGCGCCTGTACCCGCTCCCACAGTTCTGTGTCGATCAATGGCTCATGGCTCCCCTGTACGGTCATGATGCTGTCGTTATCGTATTTGAGCCGCGTGACGGCGCGGGTGCCGTCGGTGCTCCAGCGGATCTTGCCGATAAAGCACGGGTTATTGAGCGTATAGGATATCCATCTCTTGTCGGGCTTGTTTCCGCCCTTGGTCTTGACTCCTCGATCTCCCAGGGCCACGGCAATCTCCCGCATACCCTCGCCGTCCGCGTACCGTCGGAAAATCTCCCGCACCACGTCCGCCGCCCCGCTCTCCTCGTCGGGAAAATACTGGCCGTCCCGCATCACATAGCCAAAAGGGGGAGCACATAGCGGCTCCCCTCTGCTTGCCTTTTCAGCCATTCCGCGCTTGACCTCCGCGCCGAGGTTGATGAGGTAGAACTCGTCCATCCACTCAATGATGCGCTCAATCAGCGCACCGTAAGGCCCCTCCGGCAACGGCTCGGACACGGACACCACGGCCACGTCTTTTTTGCGGAGTAGGTTTTTATATACCAGGCTCTCCTCCTGGTTTCGGGCAAAGCGGGAGAATTTCCAGACGTAGATCTTGTCAAAGGGGTGGTCTTTCTCCTTGGCGATGGCGATCATCTGGTTAAATTCGTCGCGCTTGCGGGTGGACTTTCCCGAGATACCATCATCGTAAAACACATAATCATCGGGTATCTGGTAGCCCTCTTTGGCGGCGTACTCGCGGATCTTTTTGAGCTGGCTGTCGGGGCTGTACTCGTCCTGTCGCTCGTCCGAGACGCGGATATAGGCCGCGCCGATCTTTAACAACGGTTCCTTCATGTCCTCACCTCTCAATATCTGAAGACTCCTACATCTCCATTGAGCAGGTCGTATACAAAGTAGGCGGTCAACGCAAGACAGCACAAGCACAGTACAGTGCCGAGAACAAAGACCACGGTGGTGAGCTTGGCATTGTTTTTTTCGAACCTGTCCTTTTCTTTCTTGATCTCTTCAACCAATTCGTTATTGGTGGCAAGCTGCTTCTCTTTCTCGGCCAGCAAATCGTCTTTATGGTTCAACACGCTTGCATAGGACTCCACAATGGTCTCGACCTCCTTGGGCGGCTCCTCGCCCTTAAAGACGACCCCGAGGATTCTGTCAACGGATACGCCCAGAGCCGCCGCCATAGCCATGACATTCTCGTTACTGGGGCGCTTTCCCGCTCCGCTGATGATGCGGGAGATCGTGGACTCGGGCAACCCTGTCAGCTCGGCGATGTCCTCATTAGTCAAGTGCTTTTCCTCTTTGACCTCGCGAATCTTTTGTATCAAGGTACTCGTAAAAGTATTCGTAAAATCCATTTATTTCTCCTTTTTGTGCAATTTTTAGACAAAAAAGTGCAAAAAACCATTTTTGCATCCCCAAAATTGTATTTACATCCATAAAAATGAGCCTAAATAATGAAAAAATGACACCCCAAAAATGCAAATTTGCTCTTGCAATTTTTTTGGTTTGTGCTATAATAATGCCATCAACCACCCCGCCCGACACCTCAAGGAGGAAAAATATGAAAGAGAACAACGAAGACCACCACAACACAGAAAGCCGCGCCGAGTTAATGCTCCTCGTCAGGGATGCCGCTCTGAACGGAGAGATGACCGCCGCCGATATATACGAGCTGGCTGATCTGGCTCGGTCGATGCTTGGGGAGCGCGATGGGACTCCCGAGGCGGTCTCCGCCTGAATCTCCCTCGGTACTCGTTTGCTTCCCCTGCCGCTGGTTACGGCAGGGGGTTTTTATTTTTTGCGGGGAATCCTGCCGCGCAGGAATCCAAAATATAGGCACAAGGCATATCCTACAAGCAATAAAATTTGTTTTGAAATTGCCGTTATATTGTAGATTGTATCGCCCGATGCCATATTTTTGGCAGAAAAAATAGTATTGAAGGAAAAACTATCAATATCGTGTATAACGATTGCACCAGCCACATCGTTTCTCGCCACTATTCCGGAAGTGTATTTTCCGTAAAACCGCTCTCCTATAGCTTGTACATAGTAGTCGCATGAACCGTCCTTTTCAAGAGTCAATCGAGCAAACTGATCTTCTATTTTCCCGATATACGTGCAGTTCATAGTATGTGAAAACATTGGCTTTAGTACCATGTTAATGTTAATCATTAGCAAGAAAAAGAAAACTGCAAACATCAATAACTGTATATTGACTTTTTTGTTGTTTTCCAAAATCACACCCCCTTTTTCTTGATTTTACTTTGCTTTACCCCTTCAATAGATCGGTGTTCCAATCGTCGTCATCTTTTGCCTCCTTTTTTATTGGTTTGTCCCTCTGAATAAAGGCAAAATATACGCAGATACAAAAAAACGCAACTATAAGGATCTGATAAAATACGGCTCTGCCGCTTACAAAAGTCTCGCCGGAACGATAGTCGCGCATAACAAATGCGGAGTTTTTCCCGAATAATTTTCCCGAGTCAAGCGTAATTGCCGATATTCCCGCATTGTCTGGGAGTGATACGGTCTCGAATGTGTAAAATCCTTTTTTTCCTTCGACGTCATAAGTATCTCGCGTAAACCTTATGCTATAAGACTCTCCGTAATAGCAACCCTTTATGTGCGCGAAAATGGGGGACAAAAGCAACACAACCTCTAAAATTATAAGAACGGCAATGCAAAATTCTGCTATTTCCTTCTTTTTTTCTTTTATCAATTCCATAAAACTTCCTCCTTTCTTCAATTTTAACATAAAAAACACAAAATTTCAATGCTTTTTGTTATTTTTTATTCTTCTCAATTAAAAACTCCGCATACCGCCGAAGCTCCGCCACCTGCTCCTCGGTCAAACCTTCCACAAGATCGCCGAGAACAGCCAAAGCGGCCTCCTTAGAGTCATCCTGTACGGGTGGCTCTTTTTTGCTGGGGTCGATTAAAGCGATAGGGTCGGGATCGTCTACAAGCTCTAACAAATACGATGCGGTTGTGCCGAGATAGTCGGCAATTCGCTGTATAACATCCGCGTCGGGGTAATTGTTATTTTTCTCCCAGTATTTGATTTGGTTGATGCCAATCCCCAAATCTGCGCTAATTTGCTTTTTTGTGATCTTTTTTTCTTTCATCAGCGATAACATTCTGTCCGGAAACATTTCTTTCATTTCTCCTTGTGAATAATCACCAAACAGGTGATTTTGTTTTTGTGTAAATGGTAGATTCACCATGTTTAGTGATTTTTCTGTTGACAAATCACTACTTTAGTGATATAATAATAGCACACCACCCGAAAGGCTCTCGCCCAGCCGCCGAGTGACGAACGGTTTCTTGTGTGTCATTCTTCTCCCCCGCTGTCAAAGGCGGGGGAAAGAAAACGGCAACACTTCACCAAGTTAAGCAAAAACCATTATAGCACACGGTTCGGGTAAATGTCAATAGATTTATGTTAAGAAAGGAGGAAAAATGTTTATTTTCAATTGCAAAAAGGCAAAGGAGCTTATGGAGTCAAAGTCAATTGACCAGCAGGATATGGCTGTAGCCTTGGATTGTAGCGAGGGGTTTGTGAGCGGACTCCTCAACGGCAACAAGCAGCCCAGCTCTGATGCCGCCTGCCGGATCTCAAAACTGCTTGGCGTTTCCGTGGACTCCCTGTTTGAAGACACCAACGAAATGCTGGCCAACCGCAACCACTAAACCAAAAGAAGAAAGGAACACACAATGGCAACCATAACGAAAACCGAACGCCGCGAGAAGCTGGCGAGAAACATCAACATCATCATGGAGACCTACAAGATCACCATAAAAGAACTTGCCGCAGAGCTTGACCGTGATCGGCATACCGTATACCTCCATCTCAAATGTCCGTGGCTGTTTACCGTCGAGGACTTGGAGCACATCGCCGAGATCGGCGGCGTAACCGTGGAGGAGCTTATGAGCGGCGACCTGGTTAAGACGGTGCGGGTTGTTGACTACAGAAAAATCAAGAAGAACAAGGAGAAAACGATATGAATTACACACTTGAAAAGCTCAAAAAAATGATGGACGAGAACGGCGGCTCCCTCGACCTTCGCGACACCGCCATCACGGCACTCCCCGATGGCCTCACGGTTGGCGGCTCCCTCGACCTTCGCGGCACCGCCATCACGGCACTCCCCGATGGCCTCACGGTTGGCGGCTACCTCGACCTTGAAGGGTGCACCGCCATCACGGCACTCCCCGATGGCCTCACGGTTGGCGGCTCCCTCTACCTTCGCGGCACCGCCATCACGGC
>JAGAIH010000311.1 GCA_017626655.1 Clostridia bacterium
CCGAGCAGGAGCTCTTCTTCTACGAGGAAAAGCTGGGACTCCGCCGCCGCCTCACCGAGGCCGAGACCCGCGCCGAGACCGCCCTGGCCCTCTGCCGCGCCGCCTCCGAGACAATTCCCCCCGCCCTCACCGAGGAGCTGGAGGCCATCCGCCGCGCCGTAGCGATGGAGTAAGCTATTCCCTTTATCCGTATATACACCCCCACTTCTCCGTCGAAAGGAGGAAAAAACCAATGTTTCAAAGTCTCAGCGAAAAGCTGGATCAGGCCTTTAAGAAATTCCGCAGCAAAGGCACTCTGACCGAGGCAGACGTCAAGGCCGGTATGCGCGAGATCAAGCTCGCTCTGCTGGAGGCCGACGTCAACTTCAAGGTGGTCAAGGACTTCATCAAGATCGTCTCCGAGCGCGCCGTTGGCGCCGAGGTCATGGAGTCCCTGCTCCCCGGTCAGCAGGTGGTCAAGATCGTCAACGAGGAGCTGACCCGCCTCATGGGCGGCTCTCAGGCCAAACTGGAAATCAGTTCCAAGCCCCCCACAGTCATCATGATGGTGGGTCTCCAGGGCGCGGGTAAAACCACCCACGCGGGCAAGCTGGCCGGTATGTACAAGAAGCAGGGCAAGCGCCCCCTGCTGGTGGCCTGCGACGTCTACCGTCCCGCCGCCATCAAGCAACTGGAGGTCCTGGGTGCCCAGCTGGATATCCCCGTCTTCCAGATGGGCGATAAGGAAAGCCCCGTCAAGATCGCCCGCGAGGGCATCAAACTGGCCGAGCAGAAGGGCTACGATATGGTCTTCATCGATACCGCGGGACGACTGCAAATCGACGAGGAGCTCATGGCCGAGCTGGTCAACATCAAGGAGTCGGTCCATCCCACCGAGATCCTCTTGACGGTGGACGCTATGATCGGTCAGGAATCGGTCAACGTGGCCGAGACCTTCAACAATATGCTGGACATCACCGGTGTCATCCTCACCAAGCTGGACGGCGATACGAGAGGCGGCGCGGCCCTGTCCATCCGCTACGTCACGGGCAAGCCCATCAAGTTCATCGGCGTGGGCGAGAAGCTGGACGCCATCGAGCCCTTCCACCCCGACCGTATGGCCAGCCGTATCCTGGGCATGGGCGACGTCCTGACCCTCATCGATAAGGCCCAACAGCAGTTCGACGAGAAGAAGGCCGCCGAGCTGGAGCAGAAGATCCGCCAGTCCACCTTCACCCTGGACGATTACCTCGCCCAGTTCGATCAGCTCAAGAACATGGGCAACCTGGACCAGCTGGCGGGCATGATCCCCGGCATGAAGCCTGGCGCCCTCAAGGACGCCCAGGTGGACGAGAAGGCCCTGGCGCGCCAGCAGGCCATCATCCTGTCCATGACCCGCGCCGAGCGGGAGCGCCCCGAGCAGCTCCTGAACGCCTCCCGCAAGAAGAGGATCGCGGCGGGAAGCGGCACCTCCGTGGAGGAGGTCAACCGCCTGCTCAAGCAGTTCGAGCAGATCAAAAAGCTCATGAAGCAGTTCTCCGACATGGGTCGCTCCGGCGGCAAGCGGGGACGCGGCATGGGAAAGATGAAGCTTCCGTTCTGAGGAACGAAGTCATATAAAGTAAGTCAAAATTAAAAACAAAAACATCTATTTTGGAGGAAACAAACCATGGTCAAGATCAGACTCACCAGAACCGGCGCCAAGAAGGCCCCCACCTACCGCATCGTCGTTGCCGACAGCCGCTACCCCCGCGACGGCCGCTTCATCGACCAGATCGGCTACTACAACCCCCAGACCAACCCTGCCGAGGTCAAGATCGACGCTGACAAGGCTAAGGATTGGATGGTCAAGGGTGCTCAGCCCACCGATACCGTCAAGTCCCTGTTCAAGAAGAACGGCATCATTGACTGATCCCTTACGGAGATAAGTCATGGCAGAGCTTCAAACGACCTTACACGACATCGCTGCCGCCATCGTGGACAGCCCCGATGAGGTCAAGGTGGTTCGCGAGGAGGATGATGACACCATCACTCTGACCCTCACGGTCGCCCCCGACGATATGGGCATGGTGATCGGCCGTCACGGTCGCATTGCCAAGGCCATCCGCACGGTCATCAAGGCGGCCTCCGCCGACTGCGGTAAGCGGGTCAACGTGGAGATCAGAGACTGATCCCACCCCCGCGACGAAAACAGACCCACGACACCGAAACAGGTGCGTGGGTCTGTTTTATTTCAAACCGTCCGTATCACAGTCCTTGAATCCGAAAAGTTCTTGCAGGCCAGAGGAATCCTCTCGATCAGATCACTGGGTAGCATACCGTATTCTCCCAGCTCCTCCGCCGCCAGATCCCCGGCCCTGGCATGGAGATACACCCCCGCCGCCGCGATCTCGGCGACGGTGAGATCCGCCCCGATACGGTCCCTGTTCTGCGCCATCAGAGCCCCCAGGATCCCCGCCAGCACGTCCCCACTGCCCCCTCGGGCCATGCCCGCGTTCCCCGCCGCGCAGATGAACACCTCACCTTTGGGGGAGGCAATGACGGTATGGGCGTCCTTCAGCACCACGGTCACCCCCTTCTCGCGGGCGTACTCAACGGCAACTCCCACGGGATCGGCCAAGATCTGGGGGACAGGCTTCCCGCAGAGGCGGGACATCTCCATGGGATGGGGGGTGACGATCACCTGCCTGTGATGGGCGAGCAGATCTCCCCACAGGGAGGGATCCTTCACCGCGTGGTTGATGCCGTCGGCATCCAGTACGACAGGGGGGACCATCCCGTCGGTGGGACAGACCTTCAGCACGCTTCGCAGAGCCTCGCGGGAGAGGTCGGAGACCCCCAGACCGCACCCCAGCACCAAGGCGTCCCCCTCGGCGTAACCCGAAGCCTCCTCGGGTGTGCCGTACACCGACACGATGGCCTCGGGGGCGGCGGTTTGCAGAACGATGCGGTTACACGCGGGGGTCAGCACGCGCGCCAGCCCCACTCCGCTCCGCAGAGCCGCCCGGGTGGCCAGCACAGCCGCCCCGCTCATGCCCTCCGATCCG
>JAGAIH010000312.1 GCA_017626655.1 Clostridia bacterium
CTGACCGCCCTGATCGCCGAGAGCGCGGGCATCATCACCACCGTCACGGGGATTATCGCCGCCCTGCTGGGTAGCGGCCACCCCGCCGTCATCATCACGGGTGCGGTGCTCACCGTCCTGTCGGGCGTGGCCTACTGTATCGTGGAGGGCCGTCTGGATGCCCAGGCCATCCGCGTAACCGGCAACGCCGTGGCGGATGCCGCCGACGCTCTGGGCGGGGAAAAGGCCGCTGACGTGATCGAGGGCGTGACCGACACCATGGCAGACGTCTTTGGTGTGGCTGGCGAAAAGACGGTTCCCGAGGACGGCAAGGATGAGGACGGGGACAACGATTCGCCGCAGATGGGGCGGATTGGGTTCTGATTTTTGAGCAAAAACAAAGCACAGAGCAGGGGTTAATCTGCTCTGTGCTTTTTGGGAAACAATCATAAAATGCAATTAGGCCCGCCCAGCTGGGAAATGATGATCTGGGCCAGCTTAGGGTTGGGGTTTTTGATCTTTACGGGAAATTGCAGCTTCTTCTCATAGATCCACATGGTGCTACCTCCTTACTCCGCGCCGTATTCCCAGGGGAAGGGCGAGCCGATCCAGTCCCAGGACGCGCCGCTCTCGTTTCCGAAGGCGGTGAGGGGACCGCAGATATTCTCGTATTCCTTGCGGAGGGCCTCTCTCTGGGCCTTGAGCTTGTGATAGGTCTCCAGGGCATCGCAGGACTGGGGGTAGACGTCCAGGTAGAGGATCACCTCGTAGAGGGCGAAGTCCACCGCGCGGATCTGCTCCAAAAGCTTTTTGCAGGAGGCGGATGCGCTACCGTTCCCTTGACCGTGACCGCACCCGCACCCGCCCGTCTCCATGACGGGGAGAGTCTGGCGTTGGCTATGGGGAATACGGTCCCCGTCGGGTCTGTTCCGGCTGTGGTCGGGCTGGCGGGTCAGGCCGCAACCGCAACCGCCCATGGGGGTGCCTCCGCCGCCGTAGGGGTTAGTGGGCAGGTTCCCCCGCCCCATGGGACGGCGGTAGGGGGAGCGGTCACCGCTAAGCCCGCGGCGGTCCCGCCCGCCGAAGCGGTAGGCCTGATCGCTGTATCGGTTCATCATGTCCGTCTCCTTTCTACGCGGCAGGCGCAGCCCTCCGCGGTAAAGCCGCCCTCACCGCCCAGGGGCAGATCCAGCTCGGTGAACAGGGTGCCGCGGTTCAGGGCAGTATCGGGATCGTACAGGGCGCGGAAGGTCTGCCAGGGGGCGTAGACCATGGCGAGAGGGTACTCGGTCAGTCCCCAGCTTCCCGCGCCACAGCCCTCGAAGCCCACGCAGACAGAGGTATGGGCCCCGCCGTCGTGGTGTCCGCAACCGCAACCGCCGTCGTGGTCGTGATGCCCATGACCGCATCCGCCGCCATGATCGTGATGTCCGCATCCGCAGCCGCCCTCCGGGGCATCCTGTCCCGCGGGCCGTTCCATACGGGGGGTACGGTCAGCCATGGGCAGCTCCGACAGGCGGGTGGGGAAAAGTTCTTTTTCCATGCTGATTCCTCCTTATGCTGTGTTCGCCGCTCCGCTTGCCCGCGGGGCGGCTCGGTAGCAGTATATGCGGAAATCTGTCGAAGCGTCCCCCCCATACGACAAAAACCGCCCCGACGGGAAAGCCTCGTCGGGGCGGTTTACTCGTGTACTTGCCAATGGCTTGGCTTCAGAAATGCCGTTTCGTGTAACGGATGCGCCTTCTGCGCCTCACGGTCCGCAGACCGTAGCGGCCGCCCGAGCTGCCCGTGGCGTAGAGGTAGGGAAGGAGCATGACTAAGAAGATGGGGATCGTCAGAAGGAAGGCCCGCCCCGTGAGGTAGCCCTTGAAGGCCTGCAAAGCGCCCAGAAAGCCGCTCCGCTGAAAGTCCTCGGTGACGGTGAGGGGAGCTTTGCCCACGATCCGCCCGCCGTAGGAGACGGTCACGGTGCCGACGGTCTGCCCCGCCGCGATGGGGGCGGTCAGCTCGCCGCCGTCCAGGATGGCGTTGAATTCCAGCTGGCCCTCCACGTCCAGGTCCTCGGGGAGGTA
Organism: Clostridia bacterium; assembly: GCA_017626655.1. Next base: position 2,052 of record JAGAIH010000312.1, read on the forward strand.
GATCTTGAGATCCTCGGCGGGAACCAGATCTGCCTTGGACTTGCTGATGCCCGTCATGCCTACCCGCACCGTGTCCAGGGTGTCCCCCGCCGCCAGGACGGTACGGTAGCCGTAGTTCCGATTAGCCCAGGACAGGAGGCGGTTGGTCTGGACGTAGGCAGGGATCAGCTCCCCCGAGGCCACGTCCAAGCCCCGCAGGATGATGCAGAGATTGGCGGCGCCGTCGGAGGCCTCGTAGACCGTAACCACGCACCAGCCGCCCTCGTCGGTCATGCCCGCGTTCATGCCTTTGCAACGGCCGTTGTAGTAGTTCTGACTGCTGTCCGAAATGAGGGCATTGCGGTTGGAGAAGAGGCGCTCGCTTGATACGTTGGTGGCGGGGACGGTGTAGGTGCGCTCCGAGCTGATCCTCATGTAGAGGTCGTTGGCGTAGGCCTCGCGGGCGATGATGGCGATGTCCCGGGCGGTGGTACACATGGCGGGATCGTGGAGGCCCGTGGGGTTGGTGTAGCGGGTGTGGAGGGCGCCGATCCGCAGAGCCTCCTCGTTCATGTCCTCCACAAAGGCGGCCACCGACCCCGAAGCCAGGCAGGCCAGAACGCAGGCGGCATCGTTGTAGCCGCCGCAAATGGCGGCGTAGAGAAGATCCTTGACCGTCAGCTTCTCTCCGTCGGCCAGGTGCATACTCCGCCCCGTGACCCCCGCCACCATGGCGGCGGAGACGGTCACCGTTTCGTCCAGGCGGTCGGCCAGGGCGCGGCAGGCCAGAAGCCCCGTCATGATCTTGACCGAGGAGGAGGGGTAGACGTTGGTGTCGGCCTCCTTTTCGTAGAGAGTCAGGTTGTTTTCCAGGTTGAGGAGCAGGACCACCCCCACGTCGGTGGAGGCGGGGGGATCCTCCAGGGCGGAGGCGGGCAGGATGGCTCCCAGCAGGGCCAGGGTGGTGAAGAGACAGGACAAAAAAAGCGAAAGGGCACGCCGACACAGACGGCGAGACCCCGAGCGGGCGGGGGTGCGGTCAGTCGTCATGGCGTACTCCTTTCGGGTTGGTTCGGGGATTATCGGGGGATCTTGGACAGCCGCTTCTCCACGAAGCGGGAGGCGATCTCGGCGTCCTTGCGGATGGCGGCGGTCAGGGCCTCAATGCCGTCGAACTTCTGCTCGCCGCGGATTTTTGTGAGAAACTCCACCCGGATGCGCTTGCCGTAGAGGTCACCCTTGAGGCCGATGATGTAGGTCTCGCAGTTGACGCGGGCGAAGTCGTCTACGGTGGGGTGGGAGCCTACGTTGGAGACTCCGGGGAAGATGCCGTAGGGGGTGTGGCAGAGGGTGGCGTAGACCCCGGTCTCGGGGATGGCGCGCTCGGCGGGGAAGTACTGGTTGGCGGTGGGGAAGCCCAGGGTACGGCCCAGGGCCTTGCCGTGGACCACGGCGGTCTCCAGGGAGTAGGGACGTCCCAACAGCCGCTCGGCGGTCTCCACGTCTCCCTCCTTGAGGCAGGCGCGGATGCGGGAGGAGCTGACGGGGGATCCGTCCAGGTTCATCTCGGGTTGAATGAAGGTGTGATCCTCCCCGAAGGCCTCCAGAAGATGGTAGGCGTTGCCCTTGGCGTGATTGCCGAAGTAATAGTTGAAGCCGCAGACGGCGCCCACGCAGTTGCACTCGTTTTTGAGCAGGGAAATGAATTCCTCGGGCTTCAGCCCGCGGACGTCGCGGAAATCGCAGAGGCAGGCGAAGTCCAATCCCATCTTGGCGAGAATGCGGAGCTTGTCGCGCAGGGTCGTCAGATGTCCGCGGACGCGGACGGGAGTGACGCCCTCGGGGGTGAAGACGAAGTCCACCGTGGGGCGGAAAAAGCAGAAGATGCCGCAGAGGGTCTCCTCCTCCCGCATGGACAGATGGCGGGCCAGGCTCATGCCCTCGGCCAGCAGAACGGCGTGGGCGCGGTGGACGCCGTCAAAGTTGCCCAGGCACATCACCGAGCGGGGAGGCGCTTTCATGGGACAGGGATCCTCGCCCCGCAGGTCCACAAAGATCAGACGCGGACTCATAGGTCGGAGGGGGTCCCCGTGGCGGGACAGTAGCGGATATACAGGTCGATGAGGGTCTCCAGAAGCTTGTCCCGACCCACGCGGCGGGCGATGGCGCGGGCCTCGGTGCCCTCGGGCAGATAGATGGGGTCCTCGGTGATGAGGTATCCCGAAAGCTGGGTCACGGGATCCTGGCCGCTCTCGCGGATGATGGCGATCAGCTCGGTCAGGGAATTCTCACAGCAGGGGCAGGAAGCGCCCTCCTCAGCGGCAGGGGTCACCGCCGTTTGCTGGGGGGGATTCGCGCCGGCGGTATCCAGAAACAGGAATTTTCCGCTGTCTTTCATGGCAAATGACCTCCTTTAAGGTTTGGAATCAACAGATTTTTCGCGAAATGCATATTCACAGTTTATTATACAGGATTTCTCCGGAAAATACAAGAGGGGGGATGAAGAATTTACAAAAAGTTGCGAAATGAAATGGGGGGAGGATGTGTAGGAGCATTTTTCAAATTTGGGTTTATCGGTGTGTTGACCGTTCCCTTGCCTTCTCCAGCGGAGAAGGGGGACCGCGAAGCGGTGGATGAGGAGAGCATTTGTAACCCAACTTATTGGGGGTACAGTTACGTTCCTACAACCATACGGATAAAAACTGCAAAATGGTTGATACAACTATATTTTCGAAGCATTCAACATCCAAAAAGTGGTAGGAGAGTTAGTGCCTCACCCGGAAAGCTGATCTACAAGTGTTCTCCTCATCCACCGCTTCGCGGTCCCCCTTCCCCGCTGGGGAAGGCAGAGAGCGATAAACCCCAATTTTTCTGCGCCGGGACCGAAAAACAAGACCGCCCTCCATACGAGAGCGATCTTACGGTATCTCACAGGATCAGGAAGCGGACGTCCCGTCCTCGGTCACATCCTCGGTCACACCCTCGGTCACATCCTCGGTCACACCCTCGGTCTCCCCCTCGGTGGTTTCCTCGGCTTCGGGAATTGCCAGGGAGAAGTACACCGTCTCGGGGGCGCCGTCCTTGCCCGAGTAGGCGAAGACCCCCAGGTACTCGTCCATGGGGTAGCTGCCGTTGCGGATCGAGGTAAAGTCCACCACCACCGTGTAGGTGCCCGCGGCGGCGGGAAGGATCGTCTCAGGCTCGGCGGCGCCGTCGGCGTAGACCTTGATGCGTCCCGCGCGGATGGTGACGCCGTCCACCTTGTAGTCGGGGTCGGTGCAGGCCAGAGCGTCGCCCATGCGGTCGTAGACGGCGGCGTAGAGAGGCTCGTCGGTGGTCTTGACCAGGGTCAGGGTCACCCAGGTCTCGGTGACGGCGGTGAGGGTAAGGGTGCTGCCTGCCAACTCGGCGGGGACATCCATGGGGAGGATCTGATCGGCGGAGGGCTTATGGGCGATCTCGGCGTCACCGAGCTCGTCCTTGGGCTTGTTCCAGTCGGGCCCGCGCAGGATCAGGTCGGTGTTGATGACCGTCCGCAGGTAAGGGAAGGACACCGCCAGGAGGCCGACGATACAGGCCGCCACCGCCCAGGGGATCAGCCGCCTGGACTTCTTAGCCTTGCCGTGGGCTGACAGGATGAGGGCGTCCTCCGCGTGGCACAGACCCAGGGCCAGTGTATGGGGATTCGGGTACCAGCTCTTGACCGCCTCCTGCTCCAGGAAACGGCTGAGACGGGCGCGGGTCTTGGCCAGGATAGACTTGACGCGGTTCTCGTTCAGCCCGAAGCGGCGGGCGATCTCCCCCAGGGATTCGGCGTAGAAGTAGCGGCAGAGGAAGACGTCGCGGCGCTCCTTGCCCTGCTTGCGGAGGAAGCGGGTCAGGCAGTCTCCCGCGCGGACGGCCTCGGCCTCGGGGTCGAAGCCACCCGAGAAGCCCGACAGGGAAGGGGGACGGCACTCGGTCAGCTCGTCCAGCACCGTGGCAAAAAGATTGTAGCCCCGCTTGACGGCCCCGCTGGCCTCATAGCCATCGATGGCCAGGGCGCGGGTGGTCTTTTGCAGGTAAATATCCACCCGCTCGGGGAGGCGGCGGGCGGCGATCTCCTCCGCAAGCTGCTCC
>JAGAIH010000313.1 GCA_017626655.1 Clostridia bacterium
GTCACCCTCGCCCGCTCCAGGAGCTGGTGAGCGACGATGGCGGTGGGCTCGGCCATGGCGGCTTCCTCCAGCGACAGCCCCTCGGGGACCTTGTGGAGGAGATTCTCGGGCATGACCAGGTAGTCGGTGAAGCAGCCGTCGATGCCCCAGCCGATGGAGCGCTTATCCAGGCAGTTCTGGATGTGGCCGTTGCGGCAGAGGTAGCATTTCCCGCAGGCCTTGTTGTGGGGCTCTCCCACCACGCGGTCCCCCGCGGCGTAGCCCGTGACCCGATCGCCCACGGCCACCACCTCGCCCGAGAACTCGTGGCCCAGGATGACGGGGGGATAGTAGGCGAACTGGTCGTGGAGTATGTGGATATCGGTGCCGCAGATGCCGCCGTAGGCTACCTTGATGAGGACCTCGTTGTCCCCATAGGTGGGGAGGGGGCGGTCGGTTAGGCTCACGCGGCCTTCCCCCTTGGCGTGCTTGACCAGAGCGATCATATCGTGTACCTCTCTTTCGGAAATGTCCATAAAAAAGTGGCAGACCACTTTACAAAACTTACCCATTGTGCTATAATTATAGCACGACGAAAACCATAATTCCATAAGCATATGAGCAGAAAGTATCATTTTTGTGTCAAGGAGGTCACGATCATGCCCTACACCCCCCGTCTGCGCCCCTTTCTCCCCTCGGGAGAGCGGGTGAGCGCCGAGATCTTCTACGAGAAACGCTACACCCCCGTGGAGGACGTGACCCACGACGAGGAGCATATCCACGATTTCTACGAGATCTACGTCAACCTCTCGGGGGAGGTCTCCTTCCTGGTGGAGGATACCCTCTACCCCATCTCCAGGGGGGATGTGGTGGTGACCCGTCCCAACGAGGTCCACAAGTGCATCTACCGCGAGGCGGGGATCCACGAGCATTTCTGCATCTGGCTGGACGGTCTGCCCGCCGCCTCGGAACGGCTCACCGAGGAGTTCGGCAAGCAGACCCTGGTGGTGTTCTCGGAGGAGGAGCGGGAGCGCCTGATCGAACTCTGCTTCTCCCTCTACCGCGCGGGGACCGAGGACGAGCTACTGCGCTTCCGAGCGGCAGGAGACTTTTTCGGGATCCTGGATCTCATCTGCCGCAGCAGTCACCGTGAGCCGGCCGCCGCCGAGCTGCCCCGCTCCTTCTCCGAGATCGTGGACCACATCACCGCCCACTACTTCGAGCCCACCTGCACCGTGGCCGACCTCTGTGAGCGGTTCTACGTCTCCAAATCCACCCTCTGCCGCCGCTTCCGCCGCTACTTCCAGACCACCCCCTCGGACTATATCGAGTCGCGGCGGCTCTCGGAGGCGAAAAAACAGCTCCTGGCAGGGCAGTCGGTCCAGGATTCCTGCTTTTCCTGCGGCTTCTCGGATTGCTCCTACTTCATCCTGCGTTTCCGCAAGAAGTTCGGGGTGACGCCTTACCAGTTCCAGCGGGGACGGTGAATGGGGACGGAACGATCCGGGCAATGCTTCAAATTGGGGTTTATCGGTGGGGAACGGCCTCCGGCGGCTTAGAACCTTTTTGAAAAAAGGTTCTAAGAACTCCAAAA
>JAGAIH010000314.1 GCA_017626655.1 Clostridia bacterium
TACGCTTGACAGCCCGCCAAATAGTCACGAAGCAGATCGGGGTCGCTGACAAATTCATTGATGTACCAATAGCCCTCTCCCGCGGGGCGGGAAAAGCGGCGGTTGCGGAGCTCGCGGACGGCGGGGTCGCGGCAAAGGCGGTCATCCGTCAAAGGATCCTGCGCGAAGCGATGAACCCCGCGGTAATTCGCTTTGGGCAGGAATTGCTTGATGGCGGGATCTTCTATGGTGAGATCCTGAATGAGGAAACCGTTGGGGGTCATGGCGGGGCTCCTTTCATGAAACGCAAAATGCGAAATCAACGATTGAGGGAGGCGGGTTTCAAATTTGGGTTTGTCGGTCTGACGGAAGAGAGTGAAATTGGGAAGGGGGACCCTCATCCACCGCTGCGCGGTCCCCCTTCCCCCGAGGGGAAGGTATTCGGCTCGTGCTTATCGTTATCCCTGAAAAGCTATTGGTATCAGTATGTTTTTGGGTATCAGCCAAGGAAACAGCTGACGCATTGACCTTCCCCTCGGGGGAAGGGGGACCGCGATAGCGGTGGATGAGGGTCACCCCAAAAAATACTGATCTGTTCCGTCAAACAGTTCGATAAACCCCAATTTTTCGCAAATATGCGGTCTAAAAAAACAGTTGCGGATCTGTCTGTCAGGAACCAAGAGGTCGGGAAAGAGAAGCATCAAGCCTTCTCGGTGGGGATCACGTAGCCCTCTGCGACTGCCTTGGCCACCTTGGCCTCGCTGTCGGCCTTGAGCTGGGCCCGCAGTCCCCTGGTCCAATCCGAGAAGGCGGCGGCCTTTTCACCGTAGACCAGGTTCTCGGAGAACTCCAAAGGGATCCAGGTGTCCAGGGACGCCTCGTTGTGGGAGATCACCGCCTCCATGTTGTCCAGCGCCTTGAAGAGTTTGGCCTCGGGGGTCTCCAGGGCGTCCATCTCATCGTACAGGGCGATGAACTCGGCGGCCATCTCGGCGGGCAGAGTCCCCACCAGCTCCCGCACGGCGCGAGCCTCGGTCTCCTCGTGGTCGGCGGTCTTGTAGAAGGAGGGAATATCCCCCGTGACCGCCTCCCCGAAGTCGTGGATCAGGCACATCTTCAGCACCTTCACCATGTCCAGCTCGGGATACTCGTCGGCGCAGAGCAGAGCCATCACCGACAAACGCCAGGAATGCTCGGCCACGCTCTCCTGCTTGCCCTCGGAGTTCCAGGAATGGCGGGTGTGGCACTTCAGCTTTTCAATCTTGTGCAGGAAATCAATGTATTGACGGTATTCCATAGAAAACTCCTTTTTGTGTGAGCTTATTACCCCGCGCAATGCTTGCAGGGGCGAAGTCCCATATCCTCGGCGGTGCGGACGGTGGATTGCTTGCAGAATTGGGGATCGGCCAGGCGGGGACAGTCCCGCTTCAGATGGTAGACCGATCCGTTCCACACCCAATAGGCGGTCTGATGAGGATCGGGTGTCAGCCCGTTGACCTCCTCGGTCTCCTCGGGGACGGTTTCATTCGGCTCCGCGGCCTCGGTGAACAGCTCGGCGGAGAGGGAGGCCAGCTCGTCCTTGGTGATGGGGCGGCCGGCGGAGAAGCCGTTTGGGGCGGGGGAGCAGGAGGGGAGGAGGATGAGCGCAAGAAGCAGGGACAGTGTTGCGGGAAATAAACGGCGCATGAATGACCTCCTTTGGCATGATGGTACTATTGTAACACAAATGGGGGAGAAAATCAAGATGGCGGGGGAAAGTTGTAGATTTTCTTGGGAGGCGGGAACAATCAGAAAAAAAACCAAGGCGTTTGGCCTTGGAAAAGGGGGAAGACGGAAGAATGAATTGGCTTTGTATTTCTATGTGAGCGGCAATCGGGCGGGGCAACACCCCCGGCCGTCGTGGTGATGGAAGCCAAGGGATTCTGAACCCACACCCCGCCTTCGGCGGGCTGGTCAAGCTGCTCTCCGCGCCCTTCGGGCGCTACAGAATGGAATTTTTCTTTCTTGCTTGCAGCTTGAACGGAGGTCTCACCCCAAAGCATCGTGCCAACAGAAAAGCCCATGGACGAGCCATGGGCTTTTCTGTTGTGAAAGGGCTACGAAAAGGATACAAAATTGAAAGCGGATGAATTAAGCAAAAACGGATGATTTTTTTGAAAGCGGTTTCAATTTTAATTATTCGGCTGAAACAGCGTTTGAAAGTGAAAAAGACGGCAGACTTTTTATGTCCACCGCCTTTATTAGATTTGCCTGTGCGTACATTGTGCGTCGCAGGCTCTTTTATTTAGTTTTGGTATATCATTCGGGATTATGGTAGCCACTCTCGTCGCCAATCTGTACAGTACCGCTGTTGCCGTCGCTGACCCATACGCCACCGAAAGTACCACACTTATATACAATGCCTTCA
>JAGAIH010000315.1 GCA_017626655.1 Clostridia bacterium
CGAATCCCGCGATGATGAGACCGATACCCCACCCGAAGCCTTGGTCGGACAGGAGCTTTTTGTAAAACGGGATCTTTTTCGGCGGTTGCTTCATGATAGCCTCCTTTTCGTGGCTTTTTATCTGCTGGTTGCGTTCTGCTGATTGCTTGATATAATTATTATACATCATGCGTGCGGGTTTGTCAATAGGTCTCAACTTTTTTCATGACTGTTTTTGGGGGAGCGTTTCAAATTTGGGTTTATGGGCGTGTTCGTTTCCTCGTTCTCCAAATATCAGAGTGGGGTGAGGGGTCCCCGCGGGGGTTTCTAAGACGGTTACGGGTCTCGGTTCGTATAGCTCAAACTTTCCAGGCACATCAATGGTTTTGGGTATCAGTAACCTAAGCCAAATATATGATTTGTCAAAAAGTTTTAGGAGATTCTTAAGAACCCTTTTTCAAAAGGGTTCTTAAGCCGCCGGAGGCCGTTCCCACCTATAAACCCCAATTTACAGACAACCAACACAGCCCCCAAAAAATCCCCATGAAACAACACTTTTTTTCCAAAATCCCTTGACAAACCCCGACCCATTGTGTATAATGTTGTATCATACAAGGTAGAGGCGCGAGCTTCAAGAGTAGAACGGGTAAAACGGTGCGGTACCGCCGTTCAAAAGGGAAGATCGCCGAAACGGGTCTCGCCGCCGCGGGCGGGGCGTGTTGGGGTGTAGGAGAAGATCCTGCACACTGTCACAGAGTTCTGTGGAGCGCTATCGGGTCATAAATGCCAATGGATATTTATGGGAGCCGTGCGTTTTGCGGCTCCCGTTTTTTTGCCTGTCCCCTGTACCGCATTCCCCCGCAGATACTAAAATAAAAGCAAAAAAGAAAGGATCACAGAAGATCATGAAGCGCAAGATCATTCTCAATTCTGTCGTGATCGCCATCCTCCTGGTGCTGTTCGTGGTGCTGTCCCTGATCGTGGACAATGGCGCCGTCGGTCAGTATAAGGATGCCGACGGCTTCATCATGACCCAGGAGCAGGTAGACGCCTACGTCGCCGAGGGCGGCAGTCTGGAGGACCTCTCCACCGTGGATACCCCCTACTACGCCACCTACCTGGCCCTCCTGCCCCCCGTCATCGCCATCGTGCTGGCCCTGGTCACCAAGGAGGTCTTCTCCTCCCTGTTCGTGGGTGTCCTGTCGGGTGCCCTGCTGGCCACTAATTTCAACCCCGTCGGTACCCTGACCACCATCGTCAGCGACGGCTTCATCGCCTCCGTGGCCGACGCCTGGAACGCAGGTATCCTCATGTTCCTCGTCCTGCTGGGTATGATGGTCGCCCTCATCAATAAGGCAGGCGGCTCCCGTGCCTTCGGTGCCTGGGCCCAGAGCCACGTCAAGACCCGCGTGGGCGCCCAGCTGGCCACCTTTGCTCTCGGTGTGCTGATCTTCGTGGACGACTACTTCAATTGCCTCACCGTGGGCAGCGTCATGCGCCCCGTGGCCGACAGCAAGAATATCTCCCGTGCCAAGCTGGCCTACCTCATCGACGCCACCGCCGCCCCCGTCTGCATGATCGCCCCCATCTCCTCCTGGGCCGCCGCCGTGGCGGGTGTGGTGGTGTCGGTCAACGGCCTGTCCCTGTTCATCAAGGCTATCCCCTACAAC
>JAGAIH010000316.1 GCA_017626655.1 Clostridia bacterium
CGTTTCCGTCGGAGCCGGTCACGGGGTAGGAGCAGCCGCCCGTGCAGAGGATGGCGGCGGCCACGGGGATGTCCTTCCCGCCTACGCGGACCGAGGTGACGGTGGGCTTTCCGTCCACCTCCTCGGCATGGACCGAGGTCACGCGGCCCTGGAGGGTCCTGACCCCCAGCTCGCGGAGGCGGCGGACCAGAGCCTCCACCACGTCTCCCGCCTTGTCGGACACGGGAAAGACCCGCTTGCCCCGCTCCACCTTGAGGGGGACTCCCAGGGACTCGAAGTAGTCCTGGGTATCCTTGGTATCAAAGCCCGCCAGGGCGGCGTAGAGGAATCGGGGGTTGGTGGGGACGTTGGACAGAAACTCGTCGCGGTCGCAGTCGTTGGTGAGGTTGCACCGCCCCTTGCCCGTGATGCGGAGCTTCTTGCCCATGCGGTCGTTCTGCTCGATGAGCAGGATCTCATCGGTATCGGGGTCGGCGATCTCGGCGGCGTAGGCGGCGGCCATGAGGCCCGCGGCACCTCCGCCTATGATGGCGATGGTTCTTTTAGCGGTCATGGTCATTACCCTTGGTTCTTATCGTACACATCGTACTCATCCCAGATATGCTCCAGCTTTTGCAGTCTCTCTCGGACCGCCTCCTCGTTGGTGCGGGAGACCGCCACGATGATGGCGTTGAGCAGGGACAGGGGGGCCACCAGGGAGTCCACGTAGGAGGCCATGTCGCTCTGGGCGATGAGCACCTGCTGGGCGGAGGGGGCGATGGGGGACTCGGGGGAGTCGGTGAGGGCCACCACGTCGGCACCCGCGCGGCGGGCGAACTCCACCGCCTTGATGACACGCTTGGAGTAGCGGGGGAAGCTGATGGCGAAGAGGACGTCGCCCTCTCCGATGGCCATCATCTGCTGGAACAGCTCACTGCCCGCGGTGGTGTCGATGAGGCGGACGTTATCGAAGATCATCTGGAGGCTGTAGCTGAAGAAGTTGGCCAGCATGGCCGAGGAGCGCACGCCGATGACGTAGATGTTCTTGGCCTTGACCAGGGCGTCCACGGCGTCGCGGAAGGCGGCGCGGCTGATGCTCTCCAGGGTGTGGCGGATATTGTCCACGTTGGTGTTCAGCACCTTCTCCAGCACGTCGCCGTCACCGATGAGGTGGTTGGTGACCTCCATGCGCTGGAAGGAGGTGAGCTTGGTGCGGATCAGCTCCTGGAGGGCCTTCTGGAACTCGGGGTAGCCCGCGTAGCCCAGCTCCATGACGAAGCGCACCACGGTGGACTCGGACACGCTGACCTCGGCCCCCAGCTTGGCGGCGGTCATGTAGGCGGCCTTGTCGTAGTGGGCGAGGAGGTAGCGGGCGATCTGGCGCTGGCCCTTGGAGAAGCCGTCCATATTCTCTTCGATATTGCGGAGGATATCGCGTTTCATGGGTTATATTCCGTCCTTTTTGATCTATGATTTCCGAATGGTCGGTGAATCGCATACATATTTTATTATAGCACAGAATCGGGGAAAAGTCAACGGTTTTTGCAGGATGAGGAAAAGATAATTGCAAAAGCGAAGGAAATCCTGCATTTTTCGGATTCTTGCAGGACAACCGAAAAGGCGGCTCCATCGGGAGCCGCCTTGCGGTAAGATTCCAATTGCGATTAGGGCTTGGTCTCGGAAATGTAGGTCATACTGATGTAGGCGTAGCCTGCATCGCAGTCGAAGACGATCTTGCACCAGTTGGAGTTGGCGCCCAGGCCTGTCTCCAGCACCTCCACCATGTCGCCGCTGTAAAGCAGACCCACCTTGTTCTCCCTGGAGGAGTCGGGCTCGGAACGGACGTTGAGGGCAGAGGCAGTGATGAACATGAGTTTACCGCCGTTGGGACCAACGGCCTCGCCCAGCAGCTCGCAGGAGGTAGCCATGAGGGTGAAGCAGTCGAAGTCTACGTAGTCGCCGAAGTCCACGATCTGGGTAAAGGTAGCCGTGATCTTGACATAGGAGCCGGATGCGGGGGCGGAAACGCCGTCAAAGTAGACCGCGAAGCTCATATCCTCCCCCACCGAGATCACGAGATTCCCGCTCTCGTCCTCGGTGACGTTTCCGTAGACCGTGAAGGTCTTATCGGCGTAGTAGGGGGCGTACAGGCACAGGAAATAGAACTGCTCCTCGGCGGGTACGGCAGCGTTCTCACCGCCAACGGTGTAATTGTCCCCATCCACGGGAAGGCCTACGGCGGTAGCCTCCTCGGGGTCGATCTCGGGAAGCTGGAAGCCGAACAGGTCGTCGTAGGAAGCCTTGGCGTAGGCGTCGGCATCGGAGGGAGCGGAGGGAGCGGCGGGAGCGTAGTCCACGGCCACCTCGGAGGCGATCACCATCTCCTGGCCCCCCGCCTGCTCGGCGGACAAAGTAACCGAGAAGCAGAACAGGCTCATGCGGCCCTCGGCGTCCAGCACGAAGTCGAAGGTCAGGCCGCTTCCCGCCATGGTCTCGTCCAGCAGGATGGTAACCAGACTATCGTCCAGGTCGGAGCAGGACAGCTCCACGCGGCCGTCGTGGTAGCGCTTGCCCGAAAGGGTGCTGTTCAGAAGGCCGTTGACGATCTCCTCGTCCTCCAGACCGGCGGAGGCTGACTCGCCCATGTAGTAGTCGTACAGTTCGGCGCGCTCCTCGGCGGTGGGCGTGATGACGTAGCGGACCTCGGTCTTGGAGACGCCCTCCACCATGGAGACGTAGTAGTAGACCTTATCTCCCACGGCGGTGATCCGCTCGGTGGTGCCCAGGCTCACGGTCTGGACCATGAAGTCGTCGCCCTTCTCCATGAAGGTATTCTCACTGAACATCTCCTTGTCAAAATAGGTGCGAACAGTCAGAGCGGCGCCCGCGACCTCCTTCTCCAGGGCGGCGGACAGCAGAGCCTTCAGCTCGTCGGCGGTGAGGTCGGCAGGGGGAACCGTCTCGGCCTCGGTGTCAGGCTGGGTGTCAGCGGGGTCTTCGGAGGTATCGGAGGGAGCCTCGGTGGGGGTGTTGGCGACGGTATCCCCGGCGGGGGCGGTGGTGTCATCGGGGGTGGTGCCTCCTTGGCAGCCCGTCAGAAGCAGGGCCGCGGCCAGAAGGAGAGCCAGCATAAGACTTACGAAAAGCTTTGTGTGTTTCATGTAAATTCCTTTCCGGATCAAGGGGTAAGATCCGCCGTACCCGGGTACGGTCTATGGAAGTATTATAGCACGGATACGCTTTCTTGTCAAGTCACATTTTCCTCTTTCCGCGAAAGGAAAAATCCGAGGGAAGTCCCTACATTCTCCCTCATAGGCCCGAAAGCCCGACATAACCCCCTGTTTTTTGAGAAAAACTGCTGATTTTACCCGAAAAATTCCTTTGAATGACGCTTTTTAAAATTTTTTACGGGCAATACTCCAAAAGATATTGCATTTTTCTCGGTTTTCTGCTATAATGATACTGAATTTGCGGACAGTATGCACGCGAGACAGGATAGGCGCTTACCCACACCCGAGAGGGTGCCTGCAGACCCGCCGATCAGCCTGACGCGTGACGGGAGACGCGCAAAGAATAAGACCCCCTTAAAGGAGATTTTATGCGACATGGAAAAAGAGATCCTCATTTCACTGCGTGGGGTATCCAAGGCCTTTGACGGCGAGACCATTCTCGACAATATCAGCCTGGATATCCATGACAAAGAGTTCGTAACTCTGCTTGGACCCTCCGGGTGCGGTAAGACCACCACCCTCCGGATCATCGGCGGCTTTGAGACGGCCGATAGCGGAGAGGTTTTTTTCGATGGGAAGGAGATTTCTCACGTCCCGCCCTACCGCCGTCTCGTCAACACGGTTTTTCAGAAGTACGCGCTGTTTCCCCATTTGAACGTTTATGAGAACGTAGCCTTCGGCCTGCGTCTCAAGAAGACCCCCGAGGAGGAGATCAAGCAGAAGGTCCAGGAGATGCTGGCCATGGTCAACCTCAAGGGCTTCGAGCGCCGCCGCGTCACCACCCTCTCGGGCGGTCAGCAGCAACGCGTCGCCATCGCCCGCGCCCTCATCAACCATCCCCGCGTCCTGCTCCTGGACGAGCCTCTGGGCGCCCTGGACCTCAAGCTCCGCAAGGATATGCAGAGCGAGCTGAAGAAGATCCAACGGGCTACGGGCATCACCTTCATCTACGTCACCCACGACCAGGAGGAGGCTCTCTCCATGTCCGACGTGGTGGTGGTCATGTCGGGCGGTCACATCCAGCAGATCGGCTCCCCCGTGGATATCTACAACGAGCCCGTCAACGCCTTCGTGGCCGACTTTATCGGTGAGTCCAACATCGTGGACGGCTTCATGCTGGCTGACCGCAAGGTCCGTTTCTCGGGGCACACCTTTGAGTGCCTGGACGGGGGCTTTGCCAAGAACGAGCCCGTGGACGTGGTCATCCGCCCCGAGGACGTGGATATCGTCCCCGCCGACAAGGGTATGCTCAACGGCACGGTCTCCTCGGTCACCTTCAAGGGCGACTACTACGAGATCATCGTGGACGTCCAGGGCTTCAAGTGGATGCTGGAGACCTCGGACTACGCCGCTCCC
>JAGAIH010000317.1 GCA_017626655.1 Clostridia bacterium
CAGCCCTCGGAGCTGACCAAGGGTGACTACGCCTTCGCCAGCGACCTCTACTGGCTCACCAACCAGGCCTACAGCGGCGGCTCCGCCATCCGCGACGGTAACTGCGCGGGGGAGTACATCTGGAGCTGTGACCTCAAGCGCTTCCCCAAGGGCATCGGCGTCCACGCCGCCTCGAGCGGCTATACCGCCTACGTGGACATCAATATCGCCTCCCTCGGCTACACCAGGTTCGCCTCCTGGTACGGCGTCTGCGAGACCCTCAGCGGCAACGATATCTCCATGGCCACCGTCAAGTTCGCCGTATTCGGCGACGGCGCCAAGCTCTTTGAGAGCGATACCATGCGCTACAACCAGCCCATGGCATACACAGAGGTGGACGTGACGGGGGTCAAGACCCTCCGCCTGGCCGTGGCGGGCGCTCCCTCCATCAGCGGCGCCTGGTGCGTCTGGGGCGGCGCCGTCCTCTCCAAGAGCGGGGACGTGAGCGAGGTGGAGTTTTACAAAGAATTGAACTTTGATGTGACTGCCCCCGACACCGAAGCCCCCACCGAACCCGAGTCAACCCCCGACACCGAGGCTCCCACCGAGCCCCCTGTGACCGATCCCGAGACCCGAGAGGAGACCGACCCCCTCACCGAAGCCCCCACCGAAGGGGATACCGTCGGGGAGACAGCCCCGCCCAAGAAGGGCTGTGGCTCGGCCCTGGCAGGTGTGTCCGCCCTGGCTGCCGTCTCTGCCGCCGCTTTGACCCTGCGTAAGAGAAAGGAGGACTGAACCATGCGTAAGCACACCACCGGAAAGCTCATCGCCACCGCCATCCTCCTCCTCGCCCTCTGTATGGCCTGCGCCGCCCTCTCGGCCTGCGACAAGACCCCGGAGATCCCCGAGGAGACCACCGCCGAAAGTCCCGCCACCGAAAAGGAGTCCGCCATGACCGAGCCTGTGACCGAGCCCATCACCGAACCCGAGACCGAGCTGTTTGAGCCCGACCCCGACCGCGCCGTCCCCCGGTACGACGCCCTTATGTCGGATCTGGATACCTTCCCCCTGACCTTCAAGTACGACGGCACCGAATACAAGGGCTTCGCAGGCTTTGCCCTGGAGTCCGAGACCTATGAGGACATCGAGCGGGGCGTGGAGTCCACCCTGGTCCTCCGCCACCCCGATATCCCCGCCGCCTTCAAGCTGGTAGCCCGTGTCTTCCCCGAGGAATCCGCCTTTGAGTACGTGGTCTACATCACCAACGACGGCAAGGAGAACACCGAGAACTTCCGCCAGGTCTGCTTCGAGATGGAGTTCGAGGGTGACCGCGCCAAGATCAGCGGCATCAAGGGCGACGCGGGCGGGCAGAACTACACCCCCTACGAGCACGATCTCACGGTCCGCAGCCGCTACAGCGACACCTGTACCTCGGGCCGCCCCTCCCACGGCGTCTTCCCCTACTACAACCTCTCCCACGGCGACGGCGGTACCTTCATCGCAATCGGCTGGCCCGGCAACTGGAGCGCCAAGTTCAACTACAGCAAGAGCAAGGAGACCACCACCCTGACGGCGGGCCAGAATTCCCTGGATACCTACCTCATGCCCGGGGAGACCATCCGCACCCCCCTCATGGGCTTCGTATCCTACACGGGCCTCACCCCCGACGAGCAGACCAACGCCTGGCGCCACTACTACATCAACGACGTCATGCGGAAGATCGACGGAGAGCTGACCCCCGTCTACACAGGCGTCAGCTCGGGCTGTAGCGGCACCACCACCAATAAGCTCCTCCTCATGCTCAGCTCCCACCACCAGAACGGAGCCGCCCCCGAGCTGCTCTGGCTGGACGCGGGCTGGTACACGGGCGCCAATGGGGAGGCCGTGAGCTGGCCCCAGACGGGCTCCATGGATATGGATCTGAACCGTTTCCCCGACGCCATGTCCAATATCGGTAAGTACACCGCCGCCCACGGGATGCGGATGATGATCTGGTTCGAGCCCGAAAGCATCCGCCTGGAGAAGGACGCCTTCCTGGCGGGCCAGGAGGGCTTCAAGGAGGAGTGGTTCCTCCCCCGCGTCATGGAGGGTTCCTGGCTCCAGGGCTACATCATGAACCTCACCGATCCCGAATGCGTGGATTGGGTGTTCGGCAAGATCTGCAAGGTCATCGACGAGTCGGGTGCCACCGCCTTCCGCTCCGACTTCAACTGCGATCCCGCGGGGGCCTGGACCGCCGCCGACACCACGGGCCGCAAGGGCATGACCGAGAACCTCTACGTCCAGGGCTACCTCTCCCTGTGGGATAAGATCATCGAGCGCTACCCCGGTATCTACATGGATTCCTGCGCCTCGGGCGGCGGCCGCAACGACCTAGAGACCATGAAGCGGGGTGTTCCCCTCCACTACACCGACTGGTTCGACGGCAACCACGAGGACTACGACATGAAGGGCAAGATGACCCAGGCCCTCTTTGCCTGGTTCCCCTACTTCAAGAACGAGATCTACCAGACCACCAATATGTACAAGGTACGCATGAACTACGCTCCCCTGTCTCTCATGAATCTGAACGGCCTCCTCCAGAAGGACACCGACTGGACCTACACCTTGCAGGGCTACGCCGAGTTCGAGCAGATCCGCGACTACTTCTACGCTGATTACTACCAGCTCTTCGAGTGGAAGTCGGGGGCCGACCGCTGGAACGGCTGGGAGTTCTACGATCCCGCCACCGCCTCGGGCTACGCCTCGGTCTTCTGCCACACGGGCACCAAGGATACTACCACCACCGTCAAGCTCAAGGGCCTGGATCCCGAGAAGCAGTACAAGATCGTCGATCTTGACGGCCTGGTGGAGATTACCGCCGACGGCAAGACCCTCATGGAGGAGGGGATCGCCGTCACCGTCCCCGAGAAGCCCTACGCCGTTATCCTGCTCATCAACCCCGCTGAATAAGGTAAAAAAGGATCCCCCTGCCGCTTTTGGTAGGGGGATCCTCACGTCGCGCCCGCAGGGCATCTCGCGCTCACAGGGCATCTCGTAAAAAACAAAAGGGAAGCGATGCGCCTTGCGGCGCATTATATGCCCTTCGGGCGCGATATGCCCTTCGGGCGCG
>JAGAIH010000318.1 GCA_017626655.1 Clostridia bacterium
ATGTTTTCGGCTTTGAGAAAACGAAAAACATACTACGGAAGCCTTCCCTTGTGAGGGAAGGTGGCACGCCGCAGGCGTGACGGATGAGTAGCCCCCCTACCCAATTTCACTCTGTTCCGTCATACCTATAAACCCAAATTTGAAGCATCCTGCAACCTCCTGTATAACAGAAAAGACACCGTACCCCCTGGCACGGTGTTTTCCTTTTAGTCGGTCTCAGATCACATAGAAGAAGATGCCGAAGAACTGGAGGATGCTCCCCAGCACCACGAAGATGTGGAAGACCGAATGCATATACCGATGCTTGGCTCCCAGGGCGTAGAGGCCTGCGCCGATGGTGTAGGCCACGCCTCCCGCCAGGATCCAAATGAGTCCCGCAACAGGCACCGAGGCCAGGGCGGGCTTGACCGCCATGACGATGCACCAGCCCATGCCCAGGTAGAGGGCCATGGCCATCTTCTCGTAGCGCTTCATGTCGATGGCGGTGAAGACGATGCCCAGGATGGCGCAGCCCCAGACCACACCGAAGAGGGTCCAGCCCCAGCCGGGGGAGTAGGCGCGGATACGGCTCAGCAGAACGGGAGTATAGGTCCCCGCGATGAGGAGAAAGATGGTACAATGGTCGATGACCTGCATGACCCGCTTGCCCAGGTTCAGGCGGAGCCCGTGGTAGACGCTGGACACGGTATACAGGGCTACCATGGAGCCGCCGTAGATGGCCGAGCCCACCACCGACCAGACCTCTCCCCGCAGGGCGGAGAACACCACCGTCAGCACCAGGGCCACTATCCCAAAGCCCGCTCCCACGGCATGGGAGACCATGTTGAAGATCTCCTCCCCCTTGGTGTAGTCGGGCATCTTGCGGGATCTGAAGGGGATCTTTTCATACTTGACCATACGGGTACCTCGTTTCGTTTTGGATGCTCCCATCATAGCATATATCCTTCCAAAAATCAAGAAACTGTCCCGCATCCGGACTCGTCGCTCCCGCCACCGGGGTATTTTGGGGGTGGAACGGCTCTCTACCGGGAGTAGAGGGGGACTCTACCTCATAGTATGGCCCCAAAAAGTCCTTGTCATACAAAGAAAAGCCGCAGACCCAAAGGGATCCGCGGCGATCTTTCAGCTCTTGGCGACGATGGTGATGTTGACAGGCTCGATCCCCGCCTGCTCGTAGACCACGGCGTTGATCTGGGCAAGCTGGGAGGACTGGAGCTGGCCCTCGGTACGGACCACGATGTTGGCGGAGTCCCCGTTGATCACCGCCAGGCATTGGGCAAAGCCCTTGCTCATGAGGATGGACTCGATGTTGGACTCCTGGCTCATCTCCCGGGCGATGGTCTGGATCTCGGCCATGGCCTCGGCCTTGACCTCCTCCGAGGCGTCGGCGTTCTCTACCACGGCGTTCAGCACCTCCAAAGCCTCGTCGCGGGCCCGCTGACGGCTGACCTCCACCGAGGAGAAGTAGCTGTCGGTGGCGTCAGGCTCCCCGCCCGTGGGCTTGGAGGTCTCGTCACCAACCGCCCCCGTGTTCAGGGTGGTGCCGTAGTCGGTGGACATCCCCGCCGAGGCGCCGTAGTCGAAGCCGTCCTTGCCGTCATCCCCGCTGAAGACGATCCAGTTCACCGCCACCGCCGCGATGATGAGGGTCACCGCCCCCGCGATGATGAGGTTGCGCCGCCCCATCCTCTCGAAAAACTTCTTGACCTGATCCAAGCCGTTCTTTACGTTCATGTAGGTTTCCTCCATTGAAATTGATTACACCCTACTATATGACGGCCTCTCCGCGGTTAGACCTCACCCCCGACCCGTCACGTATATTTTATTGCTCCCCACCCCGAGGGCCGCCGAAAGGAGGGCGGTGACCTCCTGCCGCACCGTAGGGTCCATGCCCCCCGCGCAGACCACCCCGACCCCCACGATCTCGGGGGGCTTTTGGGTGATGTAGACCAGGGTCTCGCCGCTCCCGCTCCCCACCGTGACATAGGAGGTGGTCACGCCCCCCGCCGCAGTACGGGTGTCGGTGGCATAGACGTACTCAAACTCCCCCGACAGGGTGACCATGACCTCCACCTCCCCCACGCCTGCCACTCGGGCGCAGAGGGCCTTCACCCGACTCTCCAGCTCGGCGCGGTAGGTCTCGGCGGAGGGAGCGGACACCTCGGGG
>JAGAIH010000319.1 GCA_017626655.1 Clostridia bacterium
ATAGGACTTGGATGTTACCCATGGCGTTTTCCTTTCTTGAATAATGAGAAAAATGAGGGGCGGGCTTTCGTCTCACCGACCATACCGAAATAGTGCTTGGTCTCTTCCATAAACGCTTCGATCAGCTCGCGGCGGTCGCCGTCCTGCTTCAGACAGTCGATCCAGGCGCCGTCCACCATGCATCCCGCGTCGAAGCTCACGTCATATTTGGCGGAGGAAAGGAGGGGGATATCCTCCGCGTCACCCAAACAGAACAGGTAGCCGCACAGGACGCGCAGGTAGATATGCCCGTCCGAGCCGTGTTCTTTCAGATTCTTGATCTCATCCCGAAGCAGGGCTACGATCTCGGCTTTGTCGATGGTCTGGAGATCAAAGCCGTATTTCAAAACAAGCTGTTCAGCACGGGTCTCGTCGGACATGGCGGGCTCCTTTCTGTGGTTTATATACCGAAACTCAAAAATGCGGTTCAGACAAAGCGAAACGGATTCTCAATCTCGTTGACTCCGAACACGCGGCACGCTCCCCGCCACATAGCTCTCGCATGAATGCGGTCATGCCAGATAAAACGGCGGAGCATCTTGCGAAGCGACCAATATTCCCCATAGCTTCCCTCGATCACGGGCGTATACAGAAAATCGGGTTGGGCTTCCAAAGCTTCAAAGCCACGCTTGCGACACGTGTAGATATCGCCCTCGTTGTCGGCCTCAACACCGATCTCCCCAAAGTAGTAGGCGTTGACACTCTTGGTATGCGCGTACATCTCACGGGCGGTGTGGGGGACTTGACCGTAAAAGGTTTCGCGGAGGGGTGACAGACCCGCATCCTTGTCGAGGATAGACACGTACAGAGCCAGAAGATCCTTGGCAGAGCGCAGGGCGAGGGACTTCAGCATCTCGTATTCTTCCCTTGTCAAAGGAGCCTTTTCACGGTCAAAAATGGCATCGGAATCAGCGTCGCGGATATCCAGCTCGGATTCCTTTTCCTCGGCGATCACGATTTCGATCAGATCGGGGACAGGGTCACCCTTCCACGCGAGATAGGACTTGATTTCGGCGGGCATTTTGGTGATCGCTACGGAAAGGCTCTCTCCCCGCGTAAACGCGCCGGGGAGGTCAACGGCGTACAAAAGGGTATCGCCTCGGTTATGCTCCCAAAAGCATGGTATTTTCATGGCAGCTCCTTAAAAAGTGACGGTTACCCGCCCGTGGCACTCCCCCTCATAGCTCTTCCCACTCTCGGTGGCAAGCCTCCACTTCCCCGCCTCGATACGCAGATCAAAGACCTCCCCGAAGGCATGGATATGGGTCAGCTCAAACCGCCCCAGATCCTCGGGGATGACGGTGTTGAAGGAGAATCTACGGAAGCCCAGGGGCTGTACCGCCAGGATGCCCTCGGTAATGATCTGGCAGAAGAGGGCGCTTTCGGCGCTCAGATGCCGCTGACCGCCCTCGGGGTAGGCCTCCACGGCGTAGGGGACGTGATCGCCCAGCAGGCGCTTCTCGCAGTAGTCGAGAAGGTAGTCGGTGGCGGTCTTGCGAAGGGCTTTTCCCGCCTCGGGGTCGGTCTCGGAGAGGATCACGGCGGCGCGGTACATCCCCCGCAGGCCGTAGAGGGTGGAGCGATCCCACGCCACGGCGGTGCCCTCCTCGGAGAGCTGTCCCGCCTCGCTGTAGAGGTAGGGGGAGGTGATGGCCTCCGCTGTTCCCTTCGCGTGGGTGGCGATATCCATGCAGAGGGGGAGGCAGATCCAGGAGCGGAGGGTGGTGTTTCCGTCGTAGTATTTGTAGGTGTCAAAGCCGTGGACCTCACCCGCGAAGTAGGCTTCGGTCTCGGCCTCAATGGTGGCGGCGGCCTTGCGGTAGGTCTCGGCCAGATGAGGCTCCCCCATCTCGTCGGCCAGGGACGCGGCGGTGCGGAAGCCCCCCAGGGCCAGCATATTGGTGGAGAGATTGATCTGCCCCGCGGGGAGCCTGCCCTCCAGCTCGTCGGAGTCCGAGGGGATCAAGCCCCTGTGGATGGGATTATCCATTTTGCGGAGGTTGTATTCGGCGCACCATTGGATGGCCTTCCAGAGGGCGTTACCCTCCCCCAGCCGACCGCTGACGAGGGCGTAGCGGGTGGCGCCGAAGAGGTACATGGCGGCGTCGCCTCTGTCCCCCGCGCCGTTCCAGTAGTCCAGCCCCTCGGCGATGATGGAGGAGGGGATGGGCTCGTAGCGGTCGTCCATGTGGGGGTAGTACCACGCGTAGGCGTTGTAGGCGGCGTTCAGCTGAAGCTCGTCCCCTGTCCACGCCTGCCACGGCCCCGCGTACTCGGCCTGATCGTTGCACCAGACGGCGGCGTAGTAGGAGGTGCCGCCGGGGGAGTGGACGTCACCGTTTCGGGTGCGGAAGATGCTCTCACC
>JAGAIH010000320.1 GCA_017626655.1 Clostridia bacterium
TCCCTCACAAGGGAAGGCTCATTCAGTATGTTTTGAGTCACCCTAAAAAAACTTTATATATCAGTATGTTTTCGGTTTTGAGAAAACGAAAAACATACCACGGAAGCCTTCCCTTGTGAGGGAAGGTGTACTCCGAGCAAGCTCGGCGCGAAGCGTGACGGATGAGTAGCCACCCTACCCGATTTTGATCTGTTCCGTCAGACCGACAAACCCAAATTTGAAAAAGCCAACTCCCCCACCCCTCCAAAACAGCTCTACCACCTCCAAACAGCACTCATCATTCCGTGAAATTTTCAACTCCGCCACAGAAAATCCACCAAATATATTGCAATGTCTATAAATATATTGTATAATATATAAAAATATGAACACCTCACCCCCGAAAGGAGGCCTACCGTGAAGCAATACATCCTCGCCCTGGACGAAGGCACCACCTCCGCCCGAGCCATCCTCTTTGACCGCCGGGGACGCACGATCGCCTCGGCCCAGCATGAGTTCCCCCAGATCTACCCGAGGCCCGGCTGGGTGGAGCATGACCCCATGGCCATTTACGCCGCCCAGTACGCCGCCATGACCGAGTGCATCGCGGGAAGCGGCATTGACCCCGAGGAGATCGCCGCCTTGGGCATCACAAACCAGCGCGAGACCGTGGTGGTCTGGGACAGGAAAACGGGCAAGCCCCTGTGCAACGCCATCGTCTGGCAATGCCGCCGCACCGCGGACCTCTGCGCCGCCCTGGAGCGGGAGGGGTACGCCGACCTCATCCGTGAGCGCACGGGCCTGCGCCTCGACCCCTACTTCAGCGGCACCAAACTCAAGTGGATTCTGGACAACACCGAGGGAGCCCGTGAGCGCGCCGAGGCGGGGGAACTGCTCTTCGGCACTGTGGACACCTGGCTCACCTGGAAGCTCACTGAGGGCCGCGTCTTCGTCACCGACGTCACCAACGCCTCCCGTACCATGCTCATGAACCTCCGCACAGGTGATTGGGACGATACCATGCTGAAACTCCTGGATATCCCCCGCCCCATGCTCCCCGCCATCAAGTCCTCCTCCGAGGTCTACGGCGAGGCCTCCATCATGGGCGCCTCCATCCCCGTGGCGGGGATTGCGGGTGACCAGCAGGCCGCCCTCTTCGGCCAGGGCTGCTTTGAGAAGGGCCAGGCCAAAAATACCTACGGCACGGGCTGTTTCCTTCTGACCCACACGGGTGACGAGCCCGTCATGAGCGGTCACGACCTGCTGACCACTGTCGCCGCCACCCGCAAGGGGGAGTCCCTCCGCTACGCCCTGGAGGGAAGCGTCTTCGTGGGCGGCGCCGTGGTGCAGTGGCTCCGGGACGAGATGAAGCTCATCACCGACTCACGGGACAGCGAGTATTTCGCTTCCAAGGTCAAGGATAGCGGCGGCGTTTACGTCGTCCCCGCCTTTACGGGCCTGGGCGCCCCCTACTGGGACATGAACGCCCGAGGCAGTATCCTGGGCCTGACCCGAGGCAGCGGCCGCGACCACGTCATCCGCGCCGCCCTGGAGTCCATCGCCTACCAGACCGAGGACGTAATCGCCGCCATGCAGGCCGATATGACCGCCTTCGGCGCGGGGAGCATCACCTCCCTGAAGGCCGACGGCGGCGCCTCCAATAACAAGCTCCTCATGCAGTTCCAGAGCGATATTTCAAATCTCCCCGTTCTCCGCCCCGCCACCGCCGAAGCCACCGCCTGGGGAGCCGCCGCCCTGGCAGGTCTTGCGGTAGGCTTCTTCGACACCCCTGCCGACACCCTCTGCGGCGGTGAGGGAGGCATGACCTATACCCCCGCCATGAGCGAAGCCGACCGCGCCCGCCTCTTGGAGGGATGGCACAGAGCGGTGAATGCCTGTAGAGAGTTTTAACTCGAAATTCGCAATTCGTAATTCGTAATTCGTAATTCGTAATTGACACGAAGGGAATTTATATGGGAAAACGACTATGAATGGGAATATTATCAAGCAAAAAAGCTTTGCTTTTGCGATTAGGATCGTTCGGTTGAATCAGTTTCTCTGTTCGGAAAAGAAAGAATTCGTGATCAGCAAGCAATTATTGAGAAGCGGAACCAGCATTGGCGCAAATGTTTTTGAAAGCGGAAGAGCAGTAAGTACAAGAGACTTTATTAGTAAGATCGCCATTGCACAGAAGGAAGCGGACGAAACTTTGTATTGGATCGAATTACTACACGCGACCGATTACCTTACTCACTTGCAATATATAAGTTTAAAAGCGGACTGTGAGGAACTCATTCGGATATTGATGGCAATTTCCAAAACCATGTCGCAAAAATGTGAAAAGAGAATGCTATAAAAGGAATTTCAACTCATGTATAGTAATTCAGTTGTTTAAGCCGCATTTTCGTTATTCTAATTACGAATTACGAATTGCGAATTACGAATTATTGGAGAAATAATATGAACATAATAGAATATTCAGTTCCGTCCGCCGACGGCATCCACGACCTCGCGGGTAAAGTCTACCTCCCCGACAAGACTCCCGTCGGTGTCCTCCACGTCCTCCACGGTATGACCGAGCATATCGCCCGCTACGATACCTTCATGCGGGAGATGGCCGAGGCTGGCTATATCACCTGCGGTTACGATCACCTGGGCCACGGCAACACCGCCGCCGACCCCTCCGAGCTGGGCTTTATCGCCGAAAAAGGGGGCCATGACCTCCTGCTCCGCGACGTCAAGGCCTTCTCGGATGCCGTCCGCGCCGAGTACGGAGGGGACCTCCCCTACATCCTCATGGGCCACAGCATGGGCTCCTTTATCGCCCGCCTGGCCGCCGAGAAGTACGTGAAGCCCCATAAGCTCATCATCATGGGCACGGGCGGTCCCAACCCCATCGCGGGGGTGGGCCTGGCCCTCATCGGCATCATCAAGGCCTGCAAGGGACCCCGCCACATCTCTCCCTTCATCGACAAGATGGCCTTCGGGGGCTACAACAAAAGGTTCGACGACGGCGACAGCGACCCCCGCGCCTGGCTCACCAAGGACGGTGGCGTGCGGGAGAAGTACGCGAACGACCCCTTCTGCAACTACAAATTCACCGTATCCGCCATGGGGGACCTCATCCGCCTCACCAAGGACGCTAACCGCTCCGCCTGGTTCAAGTCCCTCCCCGCAGGCCTGCCCATCCTCCTGGTCTCGGGTCACGACGACCCCGTGGGCGACTTCGGCAAGGGCGTGGAGACGGTTTGTGCCAAGCTCCAAAAGGCAGGCCACCCCGTCACCTGCCGCCTCTACGACGGCTACCGGCACGAGATACTCAACGATGCCTGCCACGACCGCGTGGTGGCGGATATCCTGGACTTTTTGAGAGAAGAACTTGTATGATGGAGATTGAATGATCCAAGTTGCAGTTTATCGGCCCGTTCCTCTGCCTTCCCCAGCGGGGAAGGGGGACCGCGAAGCGGTGGATGAGGAGA
>JAGAIH010000321.1 GCA_017626655.1 Clostridia bacterium
CCGCCCGTAACGATGGCGGCGGCCACGCCCGCGATGTTACCCGTGCCGACGGTGGCGGCCAGGGCGGCGCAGAGGGCCTGGAACTGGGAAATGGTCTTACGGTCGGTCTTCTTGGTGGCGTTGCTGTTCTTTTTGAAGACGCTGGCGATGGTGTTCTTCCACCAGTGGCCTACGTGGCTGATCTGGAACACCTTGGTGCCCACGGTCAGAAGGATGCCCGTACCGATGAGCAGGATGAGTCCGGGCAGACCCCAGACCGCGCCGTTGACGGCGTCGTTGATGGTCTTGACCCAATTGAGAAACGCTTCCATGTTTGTTTCCTCCATGAAAAAATGAAATAAAAAACGCTGCCGAACCTTCGGCAGCTCTGAAAATAGGAAGCAGACACAATATTGACTGTACCTGCTCTGTCCTTTTGCCTGAGAGATTCGGCCTGACCTTGGTCAGCCTTGCACCTTCGGCACCCATTTAAGGGATTCTCCAGAGCTCCTCCGCCGACAGTTTCGGATGATCCTGGCGGCATCACGGGGAACGATGGGGGTATTATAGCACACAAAGCCCCATATGTCAAGGGGTTTCGACAACTTTTGAAAAGAAAACATCTTGACAAACCGCCTGCTTCTATGTATAATAGTATCACATCATTGAAACGGAGCAGTACCGTGAAATTCCCACATTTTCTGACAACCCCCACGGGCGGTGTCACCCGTGCCTCTGCCCCTGCCGCCGAGGGGCAGACTGTGCCCACCGATGCGGGGAGTATCCTGTCCATTGCCTTGGACGTGGGAGCCGAGCTTTTGCGGGCGGGGGGGGAGATCCACCGCGTGGAGGATACCGTGACCCGCATCTGCCGTGCTTACGGAGCCGAAGCGGTGGAGGTCTTCGCCATTACCTCCCTCATCACCGCTGAGGTGCGGATGCCTGACGGCTCCTTTGCCACCCGCAACCGCCGTGTACCCACTGCCTATAACCATCTGGCGCGTCTGGAATCCCTCAACGCTCTATCCCGTACCATCTGTAAGAGCCCCATCTCAGCCGCCGAGGTGGAAGCACGTCTGGAGGATATCCGCCTCTACCGTCCCGTCCCCGAGTGGCTGTGTTACCTGGGCGGGATGCTGGCTACGGGCGGCTTCGCCGTCTTCTTCGGCGGCTCGATCTTGGACGGCTTGGCCGCCGCCGCCATCGCCTTATTTTTGACCCTGTTCGCCCGTCTGCGCCCCTTACGCATCAACAGCATGGTCAAGTCCCTCATTTCTTCCTTTGCCGCAGGGGTTTTGTCGGTGCTGTGCGTGGAGCTTGGCTTTGGCGAGCATGTGGATAAGATCATCATCGGTACCATCATGCTGGAGATCCCGGGCCTGTCCTTTGGCAACGCCCTGCGGGATCTGCTTTGCGGGGATACCCTGGCGGGTACCATGCGCCTGATCCAGGCCATTCTCCAGACCCTCATGATCGCGCTGGGCTACATGGCCGCTCTGACCCTGTTCAATCGCTTGATCGGAGGTGGCGTATGAGAGAATCCATCATCATGCTGATAACTGCCGCCATCAGTACGTTGGGCTTTTCCATCCTGTTCTACGTTCATCCCCGCCGTCTGCTCGTGGCTACCCTGGGGGGAGTTCTGACCACGGCCGTCTACCTGATAGCGGGACATTTTATCGGCGGGGAGCTGTTCCCCAATCTGCTGGCCGCCCTGGTGGGTGCGGGGTTTTCCGAGATCATGGCGCGGGTCACCAAGGTGCCCGTCCCCGTCTATATGGTGCCTTGCGTCATCCCCCTGGTTCCCGGCAGCGGTCTTTACGGAACCATGTTCAATTTCGTTACGGGGAATTATCCCGAGGCCGCCTCGGCGGGGCTGCGTACCCTTCAGGTCGCGCTGGGCATTGCGGGGGGGATCGTCATCGCCTCGGTGTTGGGGATCATCTTCCGTCCTCGGCTGTTTATCCGAAAGAAACGTTAATAAATTAAAACAAGCCCCAACCGAGAGCCCTTGCGTCCCCCCTGGTTGGGGCTGCAATTTGTGCAGGGTATACAAATCAAAAGAAGAAAGTTTGGGGAAATAAACTCTTTCTTTTTGGAGGTTTTTTTGGTATAATATCAACGTGCAGAGGTGTGCGCACAGGCTCCCTGCACACCCGACCCCGGTTCGATTTTTTATGTAAGATATTATTTAGGAGGAAAATCTCAAATGGCAAGTGTATCCCTTCGTCACATTTACAAGAAGTACCCCGGCGGCGTAACTGCCGTGTCCGACTTCAACCTGGAGATCAAGGATAAGGAGTTCCTGGTCCTGGTCGGTCCTTCCGGTTGCGGTAAGACCACTACCCTGCGTATGGTCGCCGGTCTGGAGGAGATCTCCGAGGGTGAGCTGTTCATCGGCGACCAGCTGGTCAACGACGTGGCTCCTAAGGATCGTAAGATCGCGATGGTGTTCCAGAACTACGCTCTGTATCCTCACATGACCGTGTTCGAGAACATGGCCTTCGGTCTGAAGCTGAACAAGACTCCTAAGGAGGAGATCAAGCGCCGCGTTGAGGAGGCTGCCCGCATCCTGGATATCACCCACCTGCTCGACAGAAAGCCCAAGGCTCTGTCCGGCGGTCAGAAGCAGCGTGTGGCTCTGGGTCGTGCAATCGTCCGTAACCCCAAGGTCTTCCTTCTTGACGAGCCTCTGTCCAACCTGGACGCTAAGCTCCGTGCTGCCATGAGAACCGAGCTGACCAAGCTGCACGCCCGCGTCGGTACCACCTTCATCTACGTTACCCACGACCAGGTCGAGGCTATGACCATGGCAACCCGTATCGTGGTTATGAAGGACGGTCTGATCCAGCAGGTCGACACTCCTCAGAACCTCTACGATTCTCCCTGCAACCTGTTCGTCGCAGGCTTCATCGGTACCCCCCAGATGAACTTCATCAACGGTACCCTGAACAAGAAGGGCGAGGATCTGTACTTCGACTTCGAGAACGTCTCCGTTAAGCTGCCCGCAGAGAAGGCCAACAACCCCGCTCTGAAGGACTACATCGACCAGGAGGTCGTTCTGGGTCTGCGTCCCGAGTGCATCTATGACCAGCCCGCACAGGTCGAGGCTCACGCCGACGCTTCCTTCGAGGCATTCGTTGACGTCACCGAGCTGATGGGTGCCGAGATCTACCTGTACCTGAACGTCGGTAAGTCCGAGGAGGGTGACGGTAAGATCAAGGTCGTCAACGACGGTACCAACCTGATCGCCCGCGTCTCCTCCCGCTCCCAGTCCCGCGCCGGCGATACCATCAAGGTTGCCTTCGATACCACTCGCTGCCACATCTTCGACAAGGACACCGAGCGTTGCATTTGCCACTAATTCTTACATTTTTGCTCCCCCGCTCTGCGGGGGAGTTTTTCAATCAAACATGAAAAAATATGAAGCTGCATCCCCGCATCTTGACAGGGAACCGTTCGTATGTTATACTGATATCACAAACCGGAAAGGAGCGCGAACCGTGAAGAATTCTGCCATGCACCCGAAAAAACGGCATAAACTCGTCTGCCTGCTTCGTATCCTGACAACGTCTTGGGCGATTCTGGGACCGATGGCGGTCATCACCGCGGCGGTGGTGACAACGCTTCTGGAGGGCGATTGGTGGAAGGGCTTTTTTCTGGCGTGCCTCGCTTTCTATGGGCTTCTCCTGTACACGAGCTACTTTTCCCTGCTCACTGTCCTGTGGGAGCTGACCCGCCGCGCCCGCCGCAAATACGGGGAGGATATAGGGGATACCCCTTTCACCACCGTACTTCACCGCATCCTTGGGGGAGTCGCCATGGCCGGGCTCGGAACGGCCGTCTTTATCCCCCTGATCCTGTTCGACCTCCTGAACGGCGGTTTTGCCATAATCCATTTCGTCATCGGTATGCTGGAGGCATCCCTGTATGGGACCCTCGGTGTCTACGATGTGATCCGCCGCATCATCCGTCGCCGCCGCTCTGAGGGGCAACGGCTGGAGGAGGAGCGACAGGCGTGGGAGGGGTATCTGAATTGATTCGGTGATGAACTGCATAGAGAAAGACCGCGGGAGCTGTTCCCGCGGTCTTTTATGTATGGATAGAAGAATCAAACGATCAAATACCCAACCCCCTCCAGAGACTCCGCCCCGTCGGGACGGATCCCGGCAGGGAGATTGTTGGCCGCCGTCAGCGCCGCCATGGGGGCGTGGTAGCGCTTAGCCACCGACCAGACCGAATCGGCGGGAGCGGGGAAGCATATCGCGTACTCGCCCAGGGGGCGGGTGACCTCCTCCCCTGCCGTGAACTCGGTCAGGGCGGTAAAGGGCGCGGGCCTGTAGGTGCGGAGGGAAACCGCCAGCTCAGCGTCAACTCCCACCCGTTCGCCGTCCATGCGGGCGCGGCAGTTGACCACAGTCACCCCGCCGTCGAAATCAGCGGAGCCACCGTTAACCGCCTCCGCAGTGGACGAGGTCAGCTCAGCGGCGGGGATATCGAATTCATAGCGGAAGGGAAGCTCCATCTCGGCGGGGCTGTACTCGCCGTCCCGGAGCAGGAGGAGGTGACAGCGGCATCTCCCGGTCAGCACGCACCGCCCCTTGGCGGGATCGGCCACCAGCTCCTCAGGCGTGGCGGTGGCGGTGATATCCACCACGCGGGCGGCGGGATCCACCCCTACCTCGGACAGGGGGAGGGAATCACTCAAGGTGAAGTTGCCGTTCAGAGCGCGGAGAGCGGCCTCGGCGGGGTAGTTGGCGTAGCGGGCGGTCCCCTCGCGGCGGGTGGAGTAGCGGTCCTTCACGTAGGTGACCGCCTCATTCTGCTGGGCGCGGACCTCACAGACCACCCCCATATCCACGTGGAGATGTCCCTCCTCCACCAGTACGCTGATCTCGGTACAGTAGCCGCAGGCGGTGGCGGTACAGGCGGGGGTCACTCCCTCCGCTTCCACGGCCTGAGAGAAGGGGATCTTGCGCTGAAGAATGGTCAGAGACTGAGCCTCGCGGGGGGTAGGTGTATCCATGGCAAAGGCCGCGTCCTCCTCGGCGGGGGTGAGGGTGAGCTTCACCGTAACCTCCCCGCGGCAGTTCACCAGCCCCATGGCGGGGGCGGCCTCGGTGACCATGACCTGCCCCTCGGCGCAGACCACCCGCATTTCCCCGTCGGCGGGGGAGAGGATGATGTCGTCCTGGAGGGCCAGAGACTCCCCCAGGGCGCGGTAGAGCCGTCCGACCCGCCCCTCGGCGGTGAGGGTCTCTACCGTGGGATCCTCTTCTCCGTCACCCTCCAGGGGGCATTCCCCGTAGGCTCTGGCGCGGGCCTTGACCTTACAGCGGATATGCAGCCGCCTGGGGGCCATCACACGCCCTACGGGTACTTCGGCAGAAAGATCGCAGAGGCAGACCATGGGCTCGCCCATGGCGCTCAGTAGGCCGCTGTCGCCATTCTCCTTAGCTTCCAGGCGGTACTCGGTAGACAGGGGGGCGCAGTACACCCCACCGTCCTGGCCTACGTAGAGGACGTAGTAGTCCATGCTCCCCGTCAGCTCTGCGCCGCTTCCCCCGAAGCCGCCTGGAGGGAGCAGATTCACCCCGATGCGAAGAAGCCGCTTGATCTCGGGCTGGTAGTCGGGGAGGGTGAAATCCCCCGCCACTTCGGCGGACAGATTCTGTACGGGCAGGGGAAGCTGAACCCTCCCCCGACCCGCCGTATCGCTCACGTATTGATTCATCATATTCCCGGGTCTCCTTTGATTGGTTTTTCATGATGAATGTATGCGGCGGATGGGGGGAATAGAACCGATAACGGGCAGGTGAAGACCCGCGTATCGCCCACGAAAAAGAACACCGCTCTTCCAAAGAACGGTGTTCTGTCTTTTCGGTTACTGTAAATGCACGCTGTCCGCGTTGAGGAAGGCGTGGGCCGACAGCATGGAGTCGGTGGGGATGACCGTGGAGGCGCCGCAGACACGGCAGGTGAGCTTGATGCCCTCCTCGATAATCTCGGCTTCGTAGCGGCTTTCTTCCTCATTCCATTCGCCATAATCGGCGGTAGCAGTGTGCTCTTCGGCGGGATCCGGGTGGCAGCGGCAGTAGATCTTCCCCTCGGCGTCCAGATCGTCGATGACGAAGAGGATGATATCCAGGATCTGGGGATCGGGGAGATCCTGTTCGTCTCCGTGGAGAGCCGAGAAATCCGTGATGCCGTTCTCCTCCAGCATATCCAGAAGCTCCAGCTCGGTGCGGGCCAGCTCGGCCTTGACTTGGTTCATCTCCCCCATGAAGGCGATGTTGATATCCGAGTAGGGGCAGGGAAGCACGAACAGCTCATCCGAAAAGAAGAGGGAGGAGTTGACCGTAAAGGTATGAGGCTGGGAGCAGATGAGACAGGGGACGGTGAGACGGACGGTGCCGTCGCGGTTGTAGACGATCTTCAGCTCACTTTTGCCACAGGTGCATTTCAGCTTGACCATATCGGCCGAGAGATTGAAGAGACCGACAGCGGTCATGATGCCGCCGCCGCAGTCGGGACAGCGGTAGGCCACGGTGGTGCGCTTTTCGTTCAGTACCATAGGAGTTCCTTCCTGCCCGCGAGGGGCTTCCGCTCGGGGCGGTTTTTTCGGTTGGGGCTTCAGTCGTCAGGGCGTTTCATATAGATGCCCTGTCAGTATATGCGGGAGTCAAACAGGGCGCCACGCCGAAGCGTCACGCCCTGGATGCGGTTGGTTGATTACTCGCCGTCAGCCTCGGTAGCGGCCTCGGTGCCTGCCTCGGTACCGGCCTCGGTGGTAGCCTCCGTAGCAGCCTCGGTGGAGGGCTCTGCGGTGGTCTCGGGGGCCTTGGCAGTGGTCTCGGGAGCCTTGGTGGTGGTAGCGGCGGTGGTCTCGGGCTCGTAGTCGATCTCGACGTGGTACTTGACCACGGCGTCATCGTACCAAGCCTCCAGCTTCTCGTTGGCGACAGCGTCGCGAGCGGTCAGCTTCCAGGTCTCCTCATTCTCATCCTCGTACATAGCAATGATGTGGCCGGTGACCTTCTCCTTGTCCTTGGAGTCGCCCTTCACCACGATGTTGGTGATATCGCCCTTGTTGCGGCCCTCCTCGTAGAGCCACTCAGCCAGGTCCTCGTTGGAGTTCTTGATGGACTCGTAGGAGATGCGCTCGTTCAGCTCGGCGGCGTAACCGGGAGCGTACTTCTCAACCAGCTCAGCGAACTTCTCGGCGGTCTTGGCGTCCTTCAGCTCGTTGTAGAAGGCCTCGGCTTTCTGTGCGGCGGTCTTGCCGTTCTCCACGTCCTTACCGTCGTCGGTGAGCATGATGTAGTAGGCGTTCTTGGTCAGCTCGGTGTCCAGCTTCATGACGTCCTTGCCGACGATGTACCAGGTGTAGGAGGTGGTGGTGACGTCCTTACCGGTGGTGGAATCCTTAGAGGTGGTCTTGGTCTCGATGATCTTGGTGTCGCCCTCCTTGCGGCCCTCGCCGAACAGCCACTTCTGGAGGTCGGTAGCGGAGGTGCCCTTGGGATCGGCCCAGTTAGCGGTGGACTCCTTGACCTTGTTTAGCTCGGTATTGGCGGAGGTGACGATGTTGTTGCAGATGGTGTAGGCGGCCTTCTTGTAGGCGTCGGTGTCCTTGTCGGTGAAGACAGCCTTGATGTCGTTGCCGTCGGCATCCTTGCCGGCCAGCTCCTTGAGAACCAGGACGGTGGTCAGAACGTCAGCCTTGGTCTTCTCGGCACCGGCGGCGTCCTCGATCTTCTTGTCGGTGATGTTGGTCTTGTAGAGAGCGTCGAACTTGGTGTCCACCATGTACTTGACGATGACGGTCTTGACCTCCTCGACGGTCTTGCAGTCCTCGATCTTGTACTCGGTCTTCAGCTTCTCGTTGATCAGCTTGTAGGAGGTGTACTTGGTGGAGTAGAAGGAAGCCTTGTTGTCGTCGCGGTGCTTCTCGATCTCCTCCATGGTCACGCCGGCGGAGTAGTCGTCGTAGAGCTTCTCAGCGTGCTTGCCGCCGATGAAGTAGTACTCCATAGCGGATTCCACGTCGCCCTTGGAGACGCCGTTGCCGATCCACTGCTTCAGGTACTTGTTGAAGGAAACGCCGTTGGCCTTGGCGGTCTCCTTGAGACCCTCGATGTACTCCTCGATGTCGGAGGCGATCTCGGACTTGTACTGATCGTACAGGCCCTGAGCCTTAGCGTCCTCGCAGTAGGTCAGGTACTGCTCGGCGTAGGCGTAGGCAGAGGCGTCAAAGGAGCCGGAGCCCACGGTGGAGGGGATCATGTAGTTGGCGTAGTCAGCGCCGTTGGCGAACATCTTGGTTACACCGTAGGTGTCCTGCATCAGACCGTACTGGTAGTACATGAACTGGGTGTAGTACTGGTTCTGTGCGACATGGAAACGGTAGACGTCCAGCTCATTCTCGTTGAGCTTGATGGTGTCGCTCTTGGCGGCGTTGTCCAGACGGCCGATGATGCCGATGGAGTCAACGAAGGTGTAGCCCAGGATGGCTACGACAAGCACGAGGGTCACGATCAGAATGAGCGAGACATAGGGAAATTCGCGCTTGGTTTTTGCTTGCTGATTCATTGTCGAAAATCCTTTCTTTTATCCCTGCCGTGAGGCGGCGCGGGGTATTGTTTTGCGTGTTCCGATTCCATGCCCGTCAAGGCATAGAGCCAGACAATGCTACTATTATACCTCTACTTCATGTTCTTTTTATGAACGAGCCGTGAATCGCCGTAAAACTTTTCAAAATCCGTCAAAAAAATTTGGGAGAGAGGTTTTATGGTCCCGTCAAACGTCCATGATGATGGGCAGGACCATGGGCTTGCGCTTGGTTTTTCCGTAGAGGTACTTGGTGATATCGTCCTTGATGGCGGACTTCATCTCAAACCAATCCAGACCCGAGCGGCGGAGACTGATGTCGATGGCGTCCACGGCGATCTTGCGGACCTCCTCCATCAGCTCCTCGGACTCACGGACGTAGACGAAGCCGCGGGAGACGATATCGGGGCCTGCCACCCGCAGACCCGAAGCCGAGTCCACGGTCGCCACCACCACGATGAGGCCGTCCTGGGAGAGATGCTTGCGGTCCCGCAGGACGATGTTGCCCACGTCGCCGATGCCGTAGCCGTCGATCAGCACCACGCCGGAGGGAACGGTGCCGCCCCAGAGGGCCCGCTTCTCGTCGATCTCCAGCACCTTACCGATATCCGAGATGAAAACGTTCTCATGGGGGATCCCCATGGCCACCGCCAGGTCGCGGTTGGCGGCCATGTGCTTGTACTCGCCATGGACGGGCATGAAGTACTTGGGACGGGTCAGGCCCTGCATGAGCTTCAGCTCCTCCTGGCAGGCGTGGCCCGAGACGTGGACCTCCACCGAGGCGTCGTTGATGACGGTGACCCCCATCTTGGACAGCTCGTTGATGATACGGCCTACCAGCTTCTCGTTACCGGGGATAGCCGAGGCCGACAGCACCACCAGGTCGCCGTAGCCCAGAGTGACCTGGGAATGCTCCCCGAAGGCCATGCGGTAGAGGGCGGACATGGGCTCGCCCTGGGAACCCGTGGTGATGAGGGTCAGCTCCTGAGGTCTGTAGCGCTTGATATCGTTGATATCGATCAGCACGCCCTCGGGGACCTTCATGTAGCCCAGCTCCACGGCGGCGGAGACGATGTTGATCATGCTTCGTCCCGTGACCGCCACCTTACGGCCGTGGCGCGCCGCGATGTTGATGATCTGCTGGACGCGGTGGACGTTGGAGGAGAAGGTGGAGATGACGATGCGGCGATCCTCGTGCATGGTGAAGATCACCTCCAGGGACTTACCCACCTTGGTCTCGGAGGGGGTGTACCCGGGCCGCTCGGCGTTGGTGGACTCGCACATAAGGAGGAGAACTCCCTCGCGGCCCAGCTCGCCCAAACGGGTGATGTCCATCATGTCACCGTCAATGGGGGTGAGGTCCAGCTTGAAGTCGCCCGAGTGGACGATCATGCCCAGAGGCGTATTGATCGCCAGGGCGCAGGCGTCGGCGATGGAGTGGTTGACGCGGATGAACTCCACCGTAAAGGAGGCGCCCAGGCGGACGGTGTCCCCCGCCTTGACACAGCGGAGATCCGCCTTCCGGGGAAGGGTATGCTCCTGGAGCTTGTTCTCAATGATGCCCAGGGCCAGGCGGGTGGCGTAGACGGGGACGTCCAGCTTCTGGAGGATATAGGGGATGGCGCCGATGTGGTCCTCGTGGCCGTGGGTGATGACCATGCCGCGGATGCGGTCGCGGTTCTGCTCCAGGTAGGCCACGTCGGGGATCACCAGGTCCACGCCGGGCATCTCATCCTCGTCGGGGAAGCCGATGCCGCAGTCGATGATAAGGATGTCGTCACCGTACTCCACCACGGTCATGTTCTTGCCCACCTCGTTGAGACCGCCCAGGGGGATGACCCGCAGCTTGGCGCCGGGGATCTTCTTCAGAGGAGAGGAGGGAGCCTTGCGGCCCGCCTTGGGGGCCTCGACGGTTACGGTGTCGGCGGCGACCACCACCGAATCCTCGGCGGAGACGATGGAGGAACCGCCCCGACGGCCCTTGCTCGACGCGGGCTTCTTGGGGGGAGCAACCTCGGCCGCCGTCTCGGTGATCGTCTTTTCGGTCCGCTTGGATGCGGGCTTTTTGTCGGTCTTGGCGCGGCTCACCTTGGTCTCGGTCTTGGTTTCGGTCTTGGTCTTGACGGGAGCCGCCTCGTCGGCCTTCTTCTTGCCCTTGCGGCTGTGGGTAGGGGCGGCGGGCTTCTCCTCGGCGGCGGTCAGCTCGTTTCTGCGGCCGCGGCGGGACTTGGGCGCCTCCTCCTCGTTGCCGAAGGGAGAGAGGATCTCGGGGGTGGACAGGATATCCCGGGAGCCGATGCGGAACTCCCCGCTGTCCCTGTGTCCCTTGAACTTCAGGGACTTGGCTTCCTTGCGGGATGAGGACGACGTCCCATCCTTCTTTTTGTTCTGATTACTTGCGCTCATGAATTTGTTGTACCGTTATTTCCTTTCTGTTCTCCCGTTGTCGTAAAGCCCCTCTGCCCGTTGGGAGTGTATGCGGGCATGGGGAAACACCGCGCTCGCTCGGGCGCGGAAAAACCTGCCTTCCGTGGGGAAGGCCTTATGTAATGTTAAGTTGAGAGCGCGGGGAATATGCCTCGGGACCGTGACGGGCTCACGGAAAACACCTCGGGGGCCAAATGGGCGCAGCTATCCCGAGGGAGAGAGGCGGTGTGCGCCAGGGTGCCGCGGCAGGTGTGAAGCCTGACCGCGGCGGTACCGAGCCATGACGACCCGCCCGATACCAAAAGCCGTGGCGTGATCCCGCGTCTTGTCCCCGCCGCGGAGAAGAGGGCGGGAACGACCGAACACAAACATCTTATACATTATACACCATGAGCGGCTATCTGTCAACCTCTATTTTGTCTTCGGGAGAAGGTTTGTGAGAATTGCGGGAGAAATAGGCCTTTGGGGGCGTTCGTCACAACAGAACCCACAACAGGGAAGCGATTCCGCCCCCTGTTCCCAGTCCCAGAAGGAACCAGACAAGTCCCCGCATCAGCCCGAAGCGGGGAGAAGGGGAGGGCGAACCCCCCGCCTCCCGCCCCTTGGCGGCCGCCATACTGCTGTCCAGTATGCGGTTGGCCTCCCACAGCATATCCGGGCTGTCGCACTCCCGCCCCTCTGCCTCGGGTCGGACCACGAAGTAAGCCTCCTCAAATAAACGGCTGTCCCGCGTCCGCACGACGATCATTCGCTTTTCCGCGCCTCTGAGCATGGTGATTCTCCTTGTTTTCGATAGTATGTAAATTGGGGTTTATAGGTCTGACGGAACAGAGTGGAATTGGGTAGGGTGGCTACTCATCCGTCACGCCTGCGGCGTGCCACCTTCCCTCACAAGGGAAGGCTTCCGTGGTATGCTTTTCGTTCTCTTAAAGCCGAAAACATACTGATATCTAAAGGCTTTTAGGGAGACGCAAAACATACCGAATGAGCCTTCCCTTGTGAGGGAAGGTGGCGCGCCCGAAGGGCGCGACGGATGAGTAGCCACCGAGAAACATACCGATTTGTTCCGTCAA
>JAGAIH010000322.1 GCA_017626655.1 Clostridia bacterium
CGCTCGCTCATGGTGCTGTTGCCCAGCCGCGCGTCGGCCCGCAGGACCGTGAAGACCGAGCCGATCTCCTCGCGGGTGGGGACAAAGCCCTCGGCGGCGGTGATGGGGGCGCCCTCCAGGACCTGGTTGTAGCGAATCTCCTCCCGTCGGCGCTCCAGGGCCACGGTCTCGGAGGGGCGGAGGTCCTGCACGATGAGCTGGAGGCTTCTGACCCCTTGGTAATCGTTGATATTGAGCTGGAACAGAATGTCCACCGGGTCTCCCACAACGGCGGGGATCTTGGCGGGGGAGGTGCTGAACCAGACCGCCTGGAGCATCTGGCCGTCCTTGTAGAGCATGAGCTTGGTGTGCTTGCCGCCTCCCAGGGGGATCACACGGTGGACGACAGCGTCCCGCAGAACCAGGCAAGGAGTAGGATTTCCCACGCCGAAGGGCTCCAGCCGCTCCAGCTCCTCGGCCTGGGCCATGGTCAGCTCATGGATTCGGCACTCACAGTCGGCCTCGTAACGGACGGCGGTCATATCCTCGGTGAGGAGGGGGGCGGCGTACTCGTTGATCCGCTTGCGGAAGGCGGGGATATCCCGTCGGCGGACGGTCAGACCCGCGGCCAGCTCATGCCCGCCGAAGCGGACCAAGAGATCCGAGCAATGGGTCAGGGCCTCCACCAGATTGAGTCCCTTGATACTGCGACCCGAGCCCTTGCCGATATCCCCGTCGGTGGGGATCTCCCCCACGGCTCCGTCAAAGGAAATGAGGATGGAGGGCAGGCCGTACTTTTCGGTGATGCGGGAGGCCACGATACCCACGATGCCCTGCATCCAGCCGTCGTCCTCCAGGACGATGACCGTGGGGGAGGGCTCACCGCGGGCGGCGGCCTCGGCCAGTTGGGTGTCGATCATGGCGTAGGCCTGCTCGGCGATGGCGTTCTCCTCCACCTGGCGGCGGGTATTGATGGCGCACAGCTCCTCGGCCAGGGCCTCTGCCCGCTCGGGAGTGTCCGCCAGGAGCAGGTCCACCGCCATCATGGCGTGGGCGATACGTCCCGCGGCGTTGATGCGGGGGGCGATGCCGAAGCCCACCAGGCCGGAATTGACCTTGCGGCGGGGCTTCTTACCACCCGCCGAGGCGGATTTACTGTTCCCACTCCCCGAGATGGCGTCCAGCAGGGCGCACAGGCCGGGACGGTCGGTCTCGTCCAGCATGGAAAGACCGCGGGAGACGATGTAGCGGTTCTCGTCGGTCAGGGGCATGACGTCGGCGATGGTGCCGATGGCCACCAGGTCCATGAGGAATCTCCCCATGATCCGCAGGGCCTCATCCGAGGAGATCCCCGCCCGCGCCGACTCGCAGGCGCAGATGAACTTGAACACCACGCCCACGCCCGCCAGCTCCTTGAAGGGGTAGGGGCAATCGGGGCGGTGGGGGTTGACCACGGCCACGCAAAGGGGCAGAGTGGCGTGGCACTCGTGGTGGTCGGTGACCACGGTATCCACCCCCAGGGTGGCGGCGTGGGCGATCTCGGCGTGGGCGGTGATGCCCGTATCCACCGTGATGATGAGCCTCACGCCTTGCTCGGCCAGGCGGTCCACAGCGGCGACCGACATACCGTAGCCCTCTCCCAGGCGGTTGGGAATGTAGCAGGTGACGTCACCGCCCAGCCCCGTAAGGTAGAGGTACAGGGAGGTGACCGAGGTCACACCGTCCACGTCGTAGTCTCCGTAGATGGCGATCTTCTCATGATCCCGAATGGCGGCCAGCACCCGCGCCACGGCGGGCTCCATGTCGGCCATCAGCATGGGATCATGCCAGACCCGCTCGTCGTTGCCGAAGAACAGCTCGGCCTCGGCGGGGTCGGTGTAGCCGCGGTTGCAGAGCAGGCGGGCGGTCAGGGGCGTGACCCCCAATCGCTCGCACAAGGCGGCGGTTGCGTCTTTATGATCCTCCGCCCCGCAGAGCAGCGTCCAGATGCGCTCTCTCGTGAGACGGCCTTGGGTTGCGTTGTCTTTCAAAACTGTGTCCTTTCTCTCAGATACCCCATCTGCGGGTACCCTCCCGCCCCTGCGGCGGGATGCTTCGGGCGCCCCTCCCCGCCGATGCTCGTTCTCCGATCGGTCGGGGACAGGGTCGCGTATACGATCCAAATTCAGTAAAATAGGGTGTGTCGATGTGTCAGCCGTGGGGCGCGTAGACCGCCAGGATGGCCTCGGCCACCTTGATGCCGTCCACGGCGGCGGAGGTGATGCCCCCCGCGTAGCCCGCGCCCTCCCCACAGGGGTAGATGCCGGGATTGCCCACGGCGCAGAGGTCGTTCCCTCTCAGGATACGGACGGGAGCCGAGGTGCGTGTCTCGGCGGCGGACAGAACCGCCGAGGCCTGGGCGTAGCCGTGGACCTTGCGATCAAAGGAGCGCAGACCGTAGCGCAGAGACTGACAGACGTAGTCGGGCAGGGTCTTGCTGACGGGAGCCAAGCGGTAGCGGTCACCGCCCATGTAAGAGGGCTTGACGCGGGTAGGCTCATGGATGGCGCGGTCGCCCTCCAGGAAGTCGCCCACGGTTTGGACGGGGACGGAGTAGTCCCCCCCTCCCGCCAGGAAAGCGGCCCGCTCGATGCGGCGCTGGTAGGCGATAGCCCCCAGCACAAGGCTCCCCTCCACGGGCTCGTAGTCGGTGGTACGGATGGACACCGCGATGGCGGCGTTGGAATTGACCCCGTCTCGGGCGCGGTGGCTCATGCCGTTGACCACCACGGTATCCTCCTCGGACGCGGCGGCCACCACCTCGCCTCCGGGGCACATGCAGAAGGTGTAGACCCCTCGCTCCCCCTTGGTGTCGGACAGGTGGTACTCAGCGGCCCCCAGGTCGGGATGCCCCGCCATGGAGCCGTAGAGCATGGTATCCATGTCGCTTCGCAGATGCTCGATACGCACCCCCACCGAGATGGGCTTGGGCTCCAGCATCATGTTTTTCGTGAGCAGCATACGGTAGGTATCCCGGGCGCTGTGGCCGGGGGCCAGGACGATGATCCCGCAGGGGATATCCCCGCGGGTGGTCTTGGCGGTAAAGCTCCCGTCGGGATGGCGGTCAAAGCCGTCCAGGCGGCAGCGGTAGACGATCTCGCACCC
The DNA here is from genome assembly GCA_017626655.1 of Clostridia bacterium. The sequence goes on from JAGAIH010000322.1 coordinate 3,124, forward strand.
CAGGGACTCGATGGTCTCCAGCATGGTCTGCACCACGGCGCGAAGCACGTCGGTGCCTACGTGGGGCTTGGCCTGGAGGGTGATGTCGGCGGGAGCGCCCATGTCGCGGAGGGTCTCCAGCACGAAGGTACAGCGGGCATCGTTGATACGGGTCAGGAGCTTTCCGTCGGAAAAGGTCCCCGCGCCTCCCGCGCCGAACTGGATGTTGGACTCGGTGTCCAGCCGTCCCTCGGTGTAGAAGCTCTCTACCGACCTCACGCGGTCGGCCACCGAGTCGCCTCGGTCGATGAGGATGGGGGAATAGCCCTCCTTGGCCAGCAGGTAGGCGCAGAAGAGACCGGCGGGACCCATGCCCACCACCAGGGGGCGGGCGGGAAGGGTCTTCGCTCCATGGGTCAGGGTCAGCTCGGCACGGACGTAGGGCTTCATGCCCGCGGCGGCCAGCTTCTCCTCGGCAAAGCCGCGGCTCCCCTCGGGGAGGGTGGCCAGCACCGAGTAGACCAGGCGGATATCCTCCCGCTTGCGGGCGTCCACGGATTTCTTGTAGAGTCGGTAAGCGGCGCCCTTTGCGGGCAGACCGCTCTTTTTCAGCTTTCCTGCGGCCTTTTGCAGGACATCAGCCTCAGGCGTGCCGACGGGGACCGAGATCCCCTCGATGATGGCTTCACGGTAGAACTGGGTAGCCATGGCTCACATATCCGCGGGCTGGGCGCCGCTCTCGGCGGGATCGGGGGCGGTCTCCTCCACGGGAGGCTGGGTATCGGCGGGGACCGTCTCCTCCGCGGGGCGGTTGTGACCTGTGGCGTAGCTCCAGACCACGATGGAGATCAGGAAGCAGACCAGGAGGGGAAGGATGAAGATATCAATTCGGGAAGGACGCATTTCGGTCTTATACTTCTTCCCGGGCTTACGGTACAGTTTTTGCAGTGCCATGTTCGGTCGTCCTTTCTGGGGTGTCGGGGGTCAGGCCTCGTCTGAGGCTTCGGTCTCGGCGGCCACGGGCTTTTCCTTCAGCTCGGGCGGGGTCATGGCGATGGAGGGCATTCCCGCGTTCTCCTCGGAGGGTGCGGCGGGGGTCACGGCGGCTTCCTCCGCGGTGTCCTCGGCGGTCTCCTCCTCGCTCTTCTTGGCGGCGTCGGTCTTCTTCTTCAGGTTCTTGTTGTAGCTCTTCTCGAACTTCTCCAGATCCATGCTGTCCTTCTCCCGCTCCATGGTGATGCGCTGACGGTCCTCGGGGTCCAGGTTGAAGCCCAGCTTGAAGCGGATCTGCACGCCGTTCTCCTTGCGCTCCTTGGAGTTGGTGATCTCCAGACCGATGAGCATATTGTACAGGGCGCGGCGCAGGCTCTTCTCCACTCGCTGACGGACCTCGGGGTTGCGAAGCTCCTCTCCCGACTGGTTGAAGTCGCGCTCAATGTTACCGTGATTGGCGATGGAGATCTTGTGGGTCTCCTCGGACACCACCACCACCACGCAGTCAGTCACCTCGGTAATCCCCACGGCGGCGCGGTGACGGGTTCCCAGACCCTCCACCATCTCTCCGTTCTTGCGGAGAGGGAGCTTACAGCCCGCCATGACGATGCGGTTGTCGCGGATGACCACGGCTCCGTCGTGGAACAGGGTCTTGTCGCGGAAGAGACCGCAGAGGATGTGAGGCTCCACGTCCATGTTCAGGGCGTAGCCCTTGTCGATATTCTCGTCCACACGCTGGAACAGCTCCAGCACGATGAGGGCGCCGTCCTTCTCGCTCTGGGCGATCTGGCAGGCGGCGTCCGCCACCATGTGGATGGTGTTTTCCATCTCAGCCTTGCCCTTGCGGTGGGTACCGCTCACCAGGGGGATGAGGGAACCGATGCGGGCCAGGGTATCCCGCAGCTCGGGCTGGTAGATCACCGCCAAAAGGATCACGGCGAAGGGGGTGATGGCGGCCATGATGGAATGGAGTCCCGACATACCCAGCTGTTCGGCCAGCACCGACAGAACCAGGATCGCGACCAAACCTCCGCCCACCCGCGCGGCCACACGCCCGCGAAAAAGCATATAGACGGTGTAGAACAAAAGGGTCATGAGTAGCCAGTCCAGGATATCGATCAACCGGAAGGTCTCCCAGGGATATACTATGTACTGCTCAATAAAGTCCTGTAATTTCATGGTCGTTTCGGTCATCACGCCACCGCCTTTCCCTGTATTTTGTATATTATTACACATACTTACCCATCATAAAAGGTAACCTTTATTATACCATAAGCATCTATGTTTTACAACACCCTATGCGGGCGACTGATAAAAAATTTACATAATATTTACATTTATCCGCAAAAGAAAACCGCTCCCAACCATACGGCTCGGTGTGCCGAACGGTCGGGAGCGGTATCGGGATCACGGACGTCCCTCGTCCACCAGCTCTCCCACCGTGACGAAGCGGTATCCGCGCTCCAGGAGGGCGGGGATCACAAGGCGCAGGGCCTCGGGGGTGGGGCTGTCGTAGCCGATAAAATCGTGCATGAGGATGATGTCCCCCGCCTGCACCGTGTCCAGGATGTGGCGGGAAATCTCGTCGGGAGGCGTATGGGCCCAATCCCGGGTGTCCACGTCCCAGAGAATGACCCGGTAGTCGGAGGCCCCGATGACCCGCCGCATGACGTCGCTCATCTGGCCCTCGGGGGGACGGATGAAGCGGACGGGGGAGTCGGACACCGAGGCGATGGCCTCCTCGCAGGATCTGATCTCGCGGCGGAGGTCCTCCTCCCCCATGCGGCCGAATTTGCGGTGGGAGAAGGTGTGGTTCCCGATCTCATGCCCCGCCTCGGCTACGGCGCGGGCGGCGGCGGGGTAGTAGCCCACGTTCTCCCCCACCATGAAGAAGGTGGCCTTGATGCCGTACTCCTCCAGGATATCCAGGATCACGGGGGTCAGCCTTGGGTGAGGACCGTCGTCGAAGGAGAGGGCGATCTCCATGCGGTCGTTGTGACGACTGTGGTAGATCATCTCCTCCCCCTCGGTGGCGGTCTCGGGCTCGGTCACGGGCTCGGTATCGGTGGTCGGTCCGGGCTCGGTGGCGGGCTCGGTCACCCCCTCGGTCTCCCCGCTCTCGGGCAGGGGCCGGAAGGGGGAGGGATAGGCGGGATACAGGGCGGCGGGAATGCCCTCCGCCACCGACTCGGGGGGCGTCTCGGAAGCGGTTCCCCCCTCCCCGATATGATGCTCCCACCACCCCGTTCCCAGGCCGTCGTCCGCCCTCGTCCGCACCGCCACCAGCAGGGCGAAAACCGTCAGAGCCAGGAAGACAGCCGCCGCAGCGAGCCACAGGATCCGACGTTTTCTTTGTATTGATTTTCCATTGTCAACATTGACTTTTTCAAAGTTATCTCCCGACGTCAAGATCCCTCACCTCCCGTCAGCTCGTCCAGGCTCCCGAAGCGGTAGCCCAGGGTCTTCAGTTCACGCAAAATATCACCCAAAATGGCGGCGTTGGTGGCCGAAGTAGGGTGGAGCAGGATCACCGCGCCGTTGTGGATATTGTCCAGGATTCTCCTCTTCGCGGCGGCAGGATCGGGCTGTCTCGCGTTGTCCCAATCGGCGTAGGCAAAGCTCCAGAATACGGTCTTATAGCCCGCCGTTTGGGCCTCGCGGAGCATGGCCTCGTCAAAGCAGCCCTCGGGGGGACGGTAGTAGGGAGAGACCGTCACGCCGATGGCGGTACAGGCCTCCTCCAGCCGCTTCAGCTCGGCGGTCAGCTCCCCCGCGGGCGCGCCGCAGAGGTTCTTGTGGGTGAAGGTGTGGTTGCACACCAGATGCCCCTCGGAGGCCATGCGGCGGACCAGCTCGGGATTCTTTTCGGGTAGATTCCCCAGAATGAAGAAGGCCCCCGTGGCCCCCTCGGCCTTGAGTGCGTCCAGCACCTTGGCTACGTTGCCGTTCTCGTAGCCCGCGTCGAAGGTGAGGTAGACCACCTTGTCGCCGGCGTTGGGGTCGGTGTGGGCGTGGTCGATATAGTAGCCGCCATACTGCTCTACCTCGCGAAGAGGCGGATCGGCCACGGGCTGGGCGTGGTCCTTGGCGCGGACGCAATACCAGCCCGTTCCCTTGGCCTGGGCGGGGAAGGCCAGGGTCGAGAGCAGGAAGAGGGCCGAGAGCAGGGCGGCTATGAGCTTATGGAAGCGGGAGATGGGATCGGGATCGTACATGGTTTGAGGCTCCTTTCGGTCAAAAACGGTGTTTGCACCCAGTAGTGTGCGCCGTTTCGGTTTTCGTAGACCTTGAAAAACATGGCGGTCAAGCCGAAATCAACCGATTCCGCCGTCGATGCTCCCCGATTCGGTAAATATTCTGTTAATTCGTACTTTTTTCCACATTCGTTCAAGATTCTGTCACATTTTACCTATATAATGTGCTTAATTGGGGTCTCTCGCACCCCGCCCAACAGAACACCGAACGGCTCTGAAAAAGCGGAAAGGAGGCAGCATGGCCAATACCTTCAAGCGCATGGAAAAAAAGACCACTCTGCCCACCGAGCGGGTGGAGGAGCTGAAGGCGCGGATCGCCCCCTACATGAAGGACGACCCCTTCAACGTGGACGGCAAGCCCTACATGATCTGCAACCTCTACTACGACGACTTCGACGACCACGTCATCCGCGGATCGGTCCAGCTCCCCAAGTACAAGGAGAAGCTGAGACTGCGAAGCTACGGCGTCCCCACCGAGGACACCAAGGTGTTTCTGGAGCTGAAAAAGAAATACTACGGTGTCGGCACCAAGCGCAGAACCAAGCTCCGCTACGGAGACCTCAAGCACTACCTCGACACGGGCATCCACCCCGAGGGGCTGTCCTACATCGACGAGCAGGTGCTTCGCGAGATCGACTACTACCGCTCCCACGAGACGGTGGAGCCGAGAGTCTACGTCAGCTATATGCGTAATGCCTACCACGGTAAGGAGGACCCTTCCTTCCGTCTCACCTTTGACAGCGATATTCTCACCCGCCGCTACGACCTGGATCTCACTCTGGGCCGCTACGGCACCCCCATCCTCACCGAGGGGACCACCCTCCTGGAGGTCAAGTTCGCGGGAGCGGTTCCCTTCTGGTTCTGCCGCGTCATGAGCGACTTCGGCCTGTCCTTCCACACCTTCTCCAAGGTGGGTACAGACTTCAAGCTCCATACCTACGAGAAAGCCTGTACCGAGCATCCCGACGAAGACCATTATTTGCGCCTGATACACTGAATTTTTGGAGGATTACACACCATGAATCAAATCATGAATACAATTCTGGAACAAGTTGAACTTATTAATGGTTTAATCACGTTTGGAATGGCTCTCAAACTTATGGGCTGCGCCCTCGGCCTCTCGGTGGCTATCATGCTGGTCTACATGTTCACCCACCGCCGCACCGGCTTCCGCCCCGCCATGCTCTTCACCATAATGCTCCTGGGCCCCGCCGTGGCCATCATCGTCATCTGTATCGGCTCCAATATCGCCCGCGCCATCTCCATCGGCGGCGGTCTGGCGCTGATCCGCTTCCGTAACACGGTGGAGGACCCCCGCGACATCATCTACTACTACATCTCCATCGCCGCC
>JAGAIH010000323.1 GCA_017626655.1 Clostridia bacterium
CCGCCGTCACCACGTGATCGTAAAGACGGTACTGCTTGATGATGGCTTCACATTCCAGAACCTTCATGAACGGGACCTCCTATCTTGGATGAATGACCTCAGACGGGCGCGGGAAAGGATCCCCACCAAGGCCGAGGATACGGCGGAGGCTCCTAAGATCCCGCCGTACAGGAGGGGACTGAACACCCCCGAGGGCAGGGGAAGCCCCAGTATATCCGCCACCGTGAGCACCAGCCCGTAGCCCACAGGACACGCCAGGGCGGCGGACAGGACGACGGTGACACAGAACAGGCAAATCTCGGCGGCGAATACGGCCTTCCGCTCCCGCGGGGTCTTGCCGATGGCGTAGAGGATGGCGTACTCCTCCTCCCGCTTGCCGTAAAAGAGGAACTGGGAGGACATGAGCAGAAGGGGAAGCAAGAGCAGAGCCGCAATCCCCACCGAGCGCATCAGCACCGAAGGCTCCATTCCCTCGGCGGTGGTCGTGATGAAGCGTTCATCGTAAAGCAGCGTCACCTCCCCCGCGGGGGCCTTGCTCAAGGCTTTGGCGGCGGCATGGAAGTCCAGGTAGTCCTCCATGGTCACGGTGGGGTAGGGATACACCTCCAGCTTGCGGTAGATGCCGTCCTGTCCGAGGATCAAACCAAGATCCTCCTCGGACAGAATGAGTGCTTTCTGATCGCCCTGTACTACGGCCGACACCTTTACGGTGACGTATTCGTAGACCAGCCGCTCCTGTAGGTAGGCCAGAAGACGGTCCCCTGTCAGCCCCATCAGCTCGGGGTCGTTGGCAAAAGCCGAGGTGTCCTGCCGTACCGCGACCGAAACCGTTTCTCCTACGCGGACGGGACTCTTCTCGGGAGAGGGAACCGCCACCACGCAGGAGCCGCGGGGAGGCTTTTCCTGAACAGCGGCCTCGGAAGCGGGGGAGATCACCCAATCACTTACGGCGTAATACCCCGCCATGGGGATGCTCTCGTCCTTCAGTCTCCCGATATTGTCCTCATGGAACAAGGCGTAGAAATCCTTCTCCTGAACTGACAAAACGCTGTCCGTCACCGTGTTCCCCACGTTGTAGAAGCTACCCACGCCCGTCACGATGCGGGGATACTGATCGGCGTCGATCTGGGGGTATGTTTTGGGGTTGAAATCCGAAAAGGGCTCGGCCAGCAGGTAGTGGGTATCCCCTATCGAGAAGCTGCCGCGGGCGGTGATACGGCTGTGGGCGAAGGTGGGGGCGGGAAGCTGGAGAGGCACTCCCGCCGCCTCCATGGCCGAGGGGAAATCCCCGGGGAGAGACGTGCCCAGATAGAGGTGGGTGCCAAATGAGAAATTGCGGAAGGAGACCGAGGTGGAGAGGACGTATGCCTCATGCACGACAGTCTTCAAGGCGGGGGCATCGTCGGATAGATCCCCCAGACGAAGGGCGCACAGATCGTTGAGAAGTCGGTTGTAGTTGACCTCGTCGGTACGGGGAAGGATGACGTAGGGCTTGCTCCCCTTGGGCATGGGGATGACGGTGGTCACGCGGTACTCCTTGCGGATCAAGGTGACATCACGGCCATCGTAATAGCCGCGCAGGGCTTTCTTCGCCTGTTCCTCCAGAAGGGGCGCGGCGTTGGGATCGGCCAGATACTCCTTTTCGGTTCCCAGATAGATCCCCGTGCCGCGGTAGGTCTGATTGATGAAGTATTCCTCGTGATCCAGCTTGTTTTTATCCGACGAGAACAGCTCCCTGGCGGTCTCGGCGGGGTGGATGACGGTCACAACGTCGGGGGCTTCTCCCCCCTTGAAGTACCCGTCGGGGATAGCCAGGATACAGGTATCCTCGGTGTCCTCCCCGAACAACTCGTCGGGGTAGACCTCCTCGGCGATGAAGGGGACGGCGCGGTCGTCACCGCTAAAGGCCTCGTAGTCGGGAGGGCTGATATACAGGTAGTCCTCGGTGATGCGGGGGCAGACCTCGGTGCCTTCCTCAAAAATAATCACGCTCCCCACCTCCACCGTATCCACGATGCGGAGGGTCACGGTCTCGCTCTCGGTTTCCACCTTTTGGGATAGACTGCCGCATTGTCCCGTGGGGAGGGACAGGGTGATGTGATCTCCCACCTTCAGATTCAGGGTAGGCCCCGTTTGCTTGGGAAACACGTAGACCGCGCACCCCGCGGGAACCGCCTCCAAATCATAGCCAAAGCGGGTCATAGCCTCTTGGGGAATATGGGAAAACTCGGGAGGAACAGGGTTGTTCCCGCCCAGCTCGTAGTAGGCGTCACCGTCTCCGCAGGCGATTCGGATGGAGTCGGTGGCGTACTGCGCCCCCAGATAGACCCCCGATTGGGTAGGGTTCTGCGCCTCGGTGAGCTTCAGATGGGTACCCAGTCCCTCGGCGGTGTCGGTTACGGCGTAGGAAAACTCCCGGACGGCGGCGTACCCGTCCAGCGGGTCCAGATAGTCGAATCGCAGATCCTCGGCGGAAATACCGTTTTGGAAGTAGAAGGTGTGGGAGGGACTGTTCACAGTCTGTCCCGTACCGCCGCCGAGGGACAGGGAACCAAAGGCCGATGCCGCCACAATGGCGGTGACCAAGGCCAGGGAGATAAAGTGACGGCGCATACGAACAAAGGCCAGGAGAGCCGAGCCCAGAGAGCCGCGCCGCCCTTTGAGTCCTCCCAATCGGGAGCGGCGGGGAGAGACCGTGAGATCCGAGGTGTCCGAGGCGTTCAGAAGACCCATGCAGGGCCGCTTCAGGACCCGCCCCGACAGAAATGAAGCGGAGACGAGGATGAGTAGAAGAAAGGCGAGGGCCGAAACACAGGTCAAGCCCACGGATAACCCTCCGCTCCCGCCCGACAAACGGTAGGCAAGGAGTCCCAAAGGGATCCCCGCGATCACGGCGGGAAGGCCCGCCAGTATGAACTCCAAGGATAACTGACGGGAGAGCTGCTTGCGGTCGGCCCCGTAGATCATGAACAGGCCGTATACGTAGGCCTCGGATTCCATGACCGAGGTCATGACCCACCCAACGGCTACGGCAGACAGAACCAGCCAGAGTCCCCCGCAAAAGACCGCCACGGCCACGGCTCCGCCCTTGGCGAGAGCAATGACCTCCCGCATCTCGGGCATGGGGGAACGCTTGTTACCGCTTGACAGAAATTTGATCAAGTAGAGCTCATATTCCTCCGCCAAATCATCCAGTGCCGTGATGGACTGGGCGGCATAGGAGACCAGCAGGGAGAGGGCCGCCGCGCATACCGTCAGCACCCCAACCGTCAAAAGAGTATAGGAAAAACGCCTGCGATCCAGCATTCGCTTGACCGTAGGGATCAGCCGCAAACGGTAGAAATTCACCGCGGACTCCCAAAGGTCGGACATGGCTTGCTCCTTTCGTTTCAGTTTCTTCCTATACTATATGTCGCTTTTTCGGGGCAAAAGGTTACAGCTCCGGAGCAAAAATTTTCGCGCTCAAGGCAGGAACCGTCATTTTAACCCCGCCCACACGGCACTCCACGTCGAAGTCCTCGGGATTGACCAGAATCTGTACCCGCCGCCCGTCCTTCGCCTCCCAGGCTGTGGAGTGCAGGATGGGCAGAGTGAACCGCCGTGTCCCCCAGTTGCCGATCAGCTCCCGCTCGGGACATTCCACAGGCAGAGCGGGGATCATCCTGCCCGCGTAGAGGTAGGGCTTGCCCTCCTCGCGGTAGAAGCGGGTGAGGTTGCGGATGAAGGTCAGGACCTTGCCCTCGTCGGGCAGATCCGACAGATCCCTCTGTCCCCAGTAGGACTGGATGCGTCCGTCGGGGGAGAGAACCAGGGTCAGGCAGTCACCCGCCGCGAAGGAGTAGCCGATGCGGTGGCAGAGAGTCTCATACTCGCCCCGCAGGTCTCCGCAGACCTGATTGCCCATGAAGTTGCGGAGGTATTCGTGGTAGAGGTAGGCGTACAGCGGCACGGGACGGCCCGTGAAGTAGTTCAACTCGAAGCGGTTGTCGCTGAAGCGGAGATTGCCGATAAAGGGCTCCGCCGCCGCCGACTCACAGCCGAAGAGCATGGCGGGGGCCTTCTCGTTCCATCCGCCCAGCATATCCTGCATGGACCCCGTCATCCACGCCCCGGGCGCGGGGGGATGGCCGTGATCCTGGGCGTAGCAGAAATACTGCCCGCCGCCGTGGTTCTGATCCAGGATCTGGACGTAATCCAGCCTGCTCTCCTCAAAGAGGGGAGCATACGCCTCGTCCAACAGCTTGCGCCCCACGGGGGAGGCGGGGCAGATATCATAGCCCTCTCGCTGGGCGGTGCAGATCTTGCTGACGATGCTTCCGTCGGGACCCTTGCACATACCCGCCGCCAGGCTGTTTTTCTCGTAGTAGTCCACGGGGGCGTAATCGTCCACCAAACGGCTCTTCGTAGTGTAGCCGAAGCCCGAGCAGTACACGCCCAGCATATCCCCCTCGCCGTGGAGGGCGTCGCGGAATTGGGTGAAGCTCTCCGCTCCGCCGTAGGGAGGCCAGACGAAGGGGGGAGCCCAGGGAGCGGTCCCCTCCCAGTGCATGAGGATCACCATGAGACGGCTCTCGGTGGCCCTGCGGATGCGTTCCAGCACGGGCAGGGCATTGGTGTAGGGGAACATGGGATTGGGATCCATGACGTCGGTGTCGTGCCACCCGCGGACGGGGTAGGTCACGATCAGAGGGGAATCACCGTACCATGCGGGGAGGGTCTCATCTCCCATGACCTTTCTAGCCTTGGGAGGCAGATGCCCCTCGAACCACGCGCGGTAGATCTCGGCGGCAGACTCCCACCGCCCGTCGGTGGCCTTCCAGACCAGAGGATAATCCGTGGCGAATGCCTCACCGAACTCCACACCGCAGAAGAGGCGGGGCTGGAGGGTGGTCCTCTCACCGTCGCGGTAGAAGTCCAGAGCCTTCACCGAGCGGTCGGGATCGTGGAAGCCCATGTAGAGACCGCAGCCCTTCCAGAGATAGGCCATCATCTGGGAGGAGATCATGTTGGGAAACAGGGAGTAGCACCCGATGGAGGGGTATTCGGGATCCCAGAAGCGGAAGTCGGTCGCGTCGCGCTCAAGATGGCTGGAGACCAGGATGCCCTCGTTGTAGGGGAGCAGGACCTCACCGCCCGCCTCGGGATCCTCCCGCTTCAGATCGGGCAGGGTCACACGGGGGAAATCCACCCACTCGGCAAAGGCGTCCCCCGTGTTGGGGTTTACGGTAATGCCCCAATGGACACCGCCGTCCTCCTCGGTCAGAGTCACGGCAACGACCAGATCCTCAAAGGGAGCGGGAAAATCGCAATACAGTCCGCCCTTTTCGGTCTCGGCGCGGGTGCCCGCCTCGTAGGCGGTATAGTGATAGGTCTGTCCCGCCCCGTCGCGGAGACGGACACGGAACAGGGGCGTGGCGGCGGCGATACGCTCCACGTTGTTTAAAATCAAAGATGTGATATGCCCCGCGGCGAAGTCTACCGACAGGATCATGTTATCAAGCTTACAGGTACGCATAAAGCCCTCCTTGGGGGTCAGTTTTCGGTACCACCATTGTACCACAGATCGAGAAAATAATCAAGAGGGAAGGCATTCCTATCCGTGATTTTTCACAGTTTTTCCCGCTACATCGCTCAAAGTATATTGACAAATCCCCCGAATGCAAGTATAATAATGGTGACAAAAACGCTCATCCGAGCGCGCAAAGGAGACCGCCATGATCCCGTACCGATACCGCTATCTCCCCATGGGCAACGCCCGCTACGAGGGGACCGTCCACGACAACGCCGACTTCATCCTGCATAAGCAGCTTCTGGATAAGCCCCTTTGGGACAAGTTCGTCCACGTCTTCACCGAGCGCACCGACTCTGCCGACCTGGGCTGGAGGGGTGAATACTACGGTAAGATGATGCGGGGCGCCTGCCTCACCTACCGCTACCTCCCCTCCGAGGAGCTGTATCAGGTCCTGTATGACACCGTCAAGGCCCTCCTGGACACCCAGGACGCCGACGGCCGCATCACCACCTACCCCAAGGACAAGGAATACTGCGGCTGGGATATGTGGACCAGAAAGTACGTCCTAGTGGGCTCCCTCTACTTCTACGGCATCTGCCGCGACGAGGCCTTCAAGGCCCGCATCCTCACCGCCATGAAGGCCCACGTGGACTACCTCATCGCCACCCTGGGCGACGGCAAGCTCTCGGTGCTGGAGACCTCCCATTGGTGGGGCGGCGTCAACTCCGCCTCCATCCTGGAGCCCATCGTGGAGCTGTATAAGCTGACGGGGGAGGAGAGATACCTCACCTTCGCCAAATACGTCCTGGAGTCGGGCGGTTGCCGTGACGGAAACCTCCTCCTGCTGGCCGAGGAAGGAAGGCTCGCCCCCTATGAGTACCCCACGGTCAAGGCCTACGAGATGATGTCCTACTTTGAGGGCGCCCTGGCCTACTACGAGGTCACGGGAGAGGCCCGCTATCTCGATATCGTTGAGAAGTTCGCCGAGGCCGTCCGAAATACCGACATCACCATCATCGGCTGTGCGGGCTGTACCCATGAGCTGTTCGACCACTCCGCCGTCAAGCAGACCGAGGAGACCGAGCCCCTGGCCATCATGCAGGAGACCTGCGTCACCGTCACCTGGATGCGCCTGCAAGAGCGGCTCCTGCGGCTGACGGGCAAGGTGATCTACGCCGAGGGCATTGAGCAGTCGGCGCTGAACGCCCTGTACGGCAGTATCAACTTCAAGGGCCTGCCCCAACTGGAGAAGGGATCCAACACCTACCTCCCCGGCGTCCCCTTCGACAGCTACAGCCCTCTGACCTTCAAGGCCCGCGGCATCGGCATCGGCGGCTACAAGGTCTTCACCGAGGGCGGCTACTACGGCTGTTGCGCCTGCATCGGCGCGGCGGGTACCGCCCTGTTCCCCCTCACCGCTGTCATGGCGTGGGATAGCGGCCTTGTGCTGAATCAGTACAACAACGGCACCGTCACCGCCTCCACCCCCGACGGGAACCCCGTCACTCTCACCGTCAACGGCTATTTCGCCGACGAGGGCCACGCCGCCGTCACCCTCGCCCTGGCCGCCCCCGAGACCTTCACCCTTCGTCTCCGCATCCCCGCCTGGAGCCACGAGCCTACGGTCACCGTCAACGGCGAGACCGCCGCCGCAGAGAAAGGCTACCTCGACCTTACCCGCGCGTGGAAGGACGGCGACACGGTCACGGTCGACTTCCACCCCGAGGTGGAGATCCACACCCTGAATGGCAAGCTGGCCTTCACCTACGGCCCCCTGGTCCTCGCCCGCGACGAGGGCAAGGAGGAGGGAAGCATCGAGTCCCCCGTCAAGCCCCTTCTCCATAACGGCCGCCTCATTATCAACCAGCTGGACGCCGAGGCCGGCGAGACCGTCCGCTTCACGGTCAAGACCGAGGCCGGCGACCTGCTCCTCACCGACTACGCCTCCTGCGGCAAGAACTGGACCGACGAGCGCAACCGCATCTCGGTTTGGTTGAATGCTTGATCTGATGATTCCAAATTGCAATTTATAGGTCAGCTGTCTGACGGAAGAGGCGGTGACACGATCCACCCTCATCCGCCTCCCGCCGCAGGAGCTGGTCGGCACCTTCCCCCGCGGGGAAGGCAAGACTTTTTTTATGTTTCACGTTATCCAAAAACTTATATGTATCAGTATGTTTTTAGTTTTGGGAGAACGAGGAACATACCTGACTACTTGCCTTCCCCTGGGGGAAGGTGGCACGCCTGAAGGGCGTGACGGATGAGGGTCCCCCTTCCCAAGTTCACTCTCTTCCGTCAGACCGACAAACCCAAATTTGAAGATTTCCACTCTCTCACA
>JAGAIH010000324.1 GCA_017626655.1 Clostridia bacterium
CCAGGGAACCAGCGCCGCCAGCGCCCCGAGGGGGTCACGGGTCAGAAGGGCGGTGACGCCGTAGGCCAGCAGAGGGATCAGGGGGATCCAGGGAAGGTGGGCCTTTGCCTGGGTGGCGATCAGCACCGAGCCCTCACCCACCACAAAGACCAGTCCGCAGAGAAGCCCCGCGGGGAAGATGCTTCGGGTGTAGAAGGTCAGGAACGCCCCCACCGTAATGAGCAGAAAAAGGGTTCCCTTGGCCGTGCGGGTCGCCCGCCAGAGGTGGAAGACCAGCAACAGAATGGCCGCGGCGGCGAAGATCTCGGGAAGGCCGGGGGCCTCCTCGGGGGCGGGAACAAAGCAGGTTGCGCTGACCCCCATGAGGGCCGAGGCGAGGAGCAGGAACAGGTGGAGTATGATACCCGCGGCGCCCTGTATCCCGCGGCGGGGAATGGGGCAGAGGGACGCGGGAGCGGTTTTCGGAGTGGGATTCAAGGCCGGGCATCCTTTCTTCGGGCTACCGTTGGGAAACAGTATCCGAGCATACTTACAGATTATAATAGTATACCATAATTTCTCGGATTTGTAAACATACTTTCGAGGAAATTTTGGAATTTTCCCGAGAGAATTGCGAATTTTCTTTCCTTTAGAATAGACCCGGCCCCGAAATGGGGAAAAACGCCTTTGAAAGCTCCCCGAAATCCCTCCCCCGACACGACCGAAGGCTTCCGCACCGCCCCGATCCCGCTCCCCGGAGGCAGGGGAGGATTTTGTCTATTTTTATCAAAATCAAAAAATATCCAAAATATTTTGCGAAAACCCCTTGACAATACTTGCTTTCTGTGATAAAATAGTAAACTGCATTATAATCGCTTTCACTATGGGTAATTCTGCCTTCCGACAGGTTCCCAAGTCAAAGAAAGGCGATTTTACGAGGCTTTCCTTGTGCAATTTGACGAAACCGCGGAGCGGGCGTTCCATACGACTTCGACCGAGACATTTGCCGTGTCCTTGGGCTGTCCGTTTGGCCCCTGAGGTCCCTGACGTGCCCGCAACGGGATTTTTGAGAATGTACAGCGAGATCCTCCCATATATCCCCCGCCGCCGTTCGGGAATTCGCCCGTTCGGTGCCACCTTCGATCAATGATTTGAAATGGAGTGATTAACCGAATGATCAACCTGAAAGATCAGAGACTCGGCGAGAATGTCCGTAAGTCCTTCTCCCGCACCCGCTTCAATCTGGAGCTGCCCGACCTGGTAGAGATCCAGACCAAGTCCTACAAGTGGTTCCTCGAGGAAGGCCTGACCGAGGTCTTGCACGAGGTCTCCCCCATTACCGATTTCTCCGGTAATCTCCTCATTGAGTTCATTTCCTACAGCCTGGACACCTCCAACCCCAACTATTCCGTGGAGGAGTGCAAGGAGCGCGACGTCAACTACGCCGCTCCCCTGAAGGTCAACGTCCGTCTCACCAACAAGCAGACGGGCGAGGTCAAGCAGACCGACATCTTCATGGGCGAGTTCCCCCTCATGACCGAGAACGGTACCTTCGTCATCAACGGCGCCGAGCGTGTCATCGTTTCCCAGATCATCCGTTCTCCCGGTATGTACTACGCCTCCGAGATCGACAAGACCGGTAAGCGTACCTACGCCGCCCAGATCATCCCCTACCGCGGCGCGTGGCTGGAGTACGAGACCGATATCAACGGCGTCATCTTCGTCCGCATTGATAAGACCCGTAAGGTCCCCATGACCATGTTCATCCGCGCCCTGGGCCCCGAGACCCGGGACGAGATCTACGCCCTTCTGGGTGAGGACGAGCGTCTGAAGGTCACCTTCGACAAGGACGAGTGCGAGAACCTGGCCGCCGCCAACCGCACCACCGCCCACGTGGAGGCTCTGAAGGAGATCTACAAGAAGCTCCGCCCCGGTGAGCCCGCCATCGTGGAGTCCGCCGAGACCCTCATCAACAACTACTTCTTCGATCCCAAGAGATACGACATCGCCCCCGTCGGCCGCTACAAGTTCGACAAGAAGGTGGCTATCTCCTCCCGTATCTCCGGCCATAAGCTGGCTACTGACGCCGTGTCTCCCTTCACCGGCGAGGTGGTCTACGAGGCCGGCACCGTCCTGACCCACGATATGGCCCTCCAGGTGGAGCGCGCCGGTATCAACGAGGTCATGCTGGAGCTGGACAACGGCGATACCATGAAGGTCCTGTCCAACAACACCCTGGAGCCCGAGTACATCATCGGTATGGACCTGGCTGACTGCGGCATCAAGGAGAGGGTCCGCATCGCCGTCCTCAACCAGATCATGCAGGATGCCGAGGGCGACCTGGACGTGATGAAGCAGCTTGTCAAGGAGAGAGTCGCCGAGCTTTGCCCCAAGCACATCACCAAGGACGACATTTTCGCTTCCATTAACTATATGCTGAACCTGACCCACGGTGTGGGCGAGGTGGACGATATCGACCACCTGGGCAACCGCCGTATCCGCTCGGTGGGCGAGCAGCTCCAGAACCAGATCCGCATCGGCTTCGTCCGTATGGAGAAGATCATCAAGGAGCGCATGACCACCCAGGATAACGATAAGCTGACCCCCCAGGCCCTCATCAACATCCGCCCCGTGGCCACCGTCATCCGTGAGTTCTTCGGCTCCTCCCAGCTGTCCCAGTTCGCCGACCAGAACAACCCCCTGGCCGAGCTGACCCACCGCCGCCGTCTGTCCGCTCTGGGTCCCGGCGGTCTGTCCCGTGACCGCGCCTCCTTCGATGTCCGTGACGTACACTACACCCACTACGGCCGTATGTGTCCCATCGAGACCCCCGAAGGTCCTAACATCGGTCTGATCTCCTACCTGACTACCTACGCCCGCATCAGCGAGTACGGCTTCATCGAGGCCCCCTACCGTAAGGTCGTCCACGAGACCGACGAGAACGGCAACCCCGTCCACCGCGTTACCGACGAGGTGGAGTATATGACCGCCGACATGGAGGACCGCTTCATCGTCGCCCAGGCAAACGAGCCTCTGGACGAGAACGGCTGCTTCGTCAACGCCAAGGTCACCGCCCGCGAGACCACCGAGATCGCCTCCATCGACGCCGCCAAGATCGACTACATGGACGTGTCTCCTAAGATGGTGGTGTCCGTGGCAACCGCTATGATCCCCTTCCTGGAGAACGACGATAACTCCCGCGCGCTGATGGGCGCGAACATGCAGAAGCAGGCTGTGCCTCTGATGGTCACCGACTCCCCCATCGTCGGTACCGGTATGGAGTATAAGGCCGCCGTGGATTCCGGCGTGGTCATCGTCGCCCGCAACGCGGGCCGCGTGGAGCGGGTGGAGGCCGACAAGATCGTCATCGTCACCGACGAGGGCGTCAAGGACACCTACCAGCTCCGCAAGTTCAAGAGAACCAACCAGGGCACCTGCTTCAACCAGAGACCCATCGTCAAGTTCGGTCAGGCCGTTGAGAAGGGCCAGGTCATCGCCGACGGTCCCGCAACCTCCAAGGGTGAGGTCGCCCTGGGTAAGAACGCCCTCATCGGCTTCATGACCTGGGAGGGCTACAACTACGAGGACGCAGTCCTTCTGAACGAGAGACTGGTCCGCGATGACGTTTACACCTCCCTCCATATCGAGGAGTACACCCACGAGGCCCGCGACACCAAGCTGGGCCCGGAGGAGATCACCCGCGAGATCCCCAACGTCGGCGAGGACGTGCTGAAGGATCTGAACGCCGAGGGTATCGTCAAGAAGGGTACCGAGGTCCGCGCCGGTGATATCCTGGTGGG
>JAGAIH010000325.1 GCA_017626655.1 Clostridia bacterium
GCAGATGGGTGATGAGGGACAGGACCTGCCCGACGGTCACCTGCATGACACTCTCGGAGGAGTACCCCCGCACGTTGGCCACGGCCACCCCATGGCGGCGGCAGGCCTCCAGATCGATGTTGTCAAAGCCCGTGGCCGCCACGCAGATGATGTCCGGCGCGCCGGCGGGGGCGCCCTCGTCGGGAAGCTGGTCCTCACCGATCTTGACCTTGTTCAGGATCACAGCGTCCGCACCCGTGATCCGCTCACGGACGGTCTCGGGCGGGGACACGCGGTAGACCGTCACCTCTCCCTCGGCCTCCAGCGGAAGCAGGGAGAGATCATCCCCCAGGGTTCCCGCGTCCAGTACGACGATTTTCTTCATGTTTGGGGTTCTCCTTCCTTCAAAAGAGGGAGGGCATCACATTCCGATACCCTCCCTTCTTCAGCGTTTCGCTATGTACAAGTCAGACAATTAAGCCTCGACGGGAGCCTCAACGGTCTCCTCGACGCACTCGCACTCAGCCTCAACGACCTCCTCGGCGCACTCGCAAGCCTCGGCCTTCTTGGGCAGCTTAGCCTTGACAGCATCCACAGCATTGGTAGCGGTCTCCTTGACCTTACCGGCGGCGGCGGTGGCGGTCTCCTTGACCTTACCGGCAGCGGCGACGGTGGTCTCCTTGACCTTACCGGCGGCGGCAACGGTGGCGGCCTTGGTCTTAGCGATGGCAGCCTGGCCCTTCTCGGACTTCAGAGCCTCGTAAGCGGCGATGACGCAGCCGGCAGCGACAGCACCGGCGGCAGCGGCGACCAGAACGACGTCAGCGGTGATATCGTTGGTCTTCTTCTTGTTGCAGAACTCGAACTTCATGGTTTGTATCCTCCATATATTTGTTTTCTTTTTTATCCGCACAACGCGGGAATAAACGGTCTTGGGTGTCGCTCCTCCGAATCGGGAGCGCGGGGTAACGATCAGTCCTCGGCCACCACAGCGGCGTCGGTAATCATGATGCAGACGCGGGGAACGTCGGAATAGAAGCCATAGCGCCCGGTCTTGCAGGAGGCGATCTTATCCACCACCTCCATGCCCTCCACGACCTGCCCGAAGGCGGCGTACTGGGCGTCCAGATGGGGCGCGTCCTCATGCATGATGAAGAACTGGGAGGAGGCCGAGTCGGGGTCGCTTGTGCGGGCCATGGACAGGGTGCCTCTCTTGTGCTTCAGGTCGTTTTGCATATAGCCATTGGCCTTGAACTCACCGCGGATGGCCTTGCAATGCTTCTGGTCAAACTCGGGGGTCATGCCGCCGCCCTGGATCATGAAGCCCTTGATGACACGGTGGAAGATCAGGCCCTTGTAGAAGCCGCTCTCCACCAGGGAGAGGAAATTCTCCACGGTCTTGGGAGCCTTATCGGGGCGAAGCTCCATCACGATCTTGCCCAGCTCGGCGGGGGTGTCGCCGCTCATTTCGGCGACGGTGAAAATCACCTTAGGGAAATTGCTCATGTCGGTTATTCTCCTGATTGATTGGTATCGGGCGCGTCGGGGATCATGCCGTAGCCCAGACGGAAGAGATAATCCAACCGCTCGGTCTGCCCCGTGAGGTGCAGATACCCGAACAGAACCTCCATGCCCGTGGCGCGGCGGTACTCCGCCACCGAGGCGGACTTGGGTACGTTGCCGTGTCCCATGTTCCGTCCTCTGCGGTAGATCGCGGCCTCCTCCTCGGTGAGGTGAGGCTCCATACGCCCCACGGCCTCGGATTGGGCCGAGGCGCGGACGAAATCCAGCGACGCGCGGTTGAGGTGAGCCGAGGTGGACAGTCCCCTCTCGGTCACCAGGTAGGTGCGGACGCAGACCTCCAGCACGCTGTCACCCAGATAGGCCAGCGCGGGGGTGGTGATGTCCGAAAGCTCCATGTGTGACGACTCCTTGTGGGATAGTTCTTATGCCTCGATGGCGTCCTCGGCCTCAACGGCCTCCTCGATGTCGAAGCTCTCATTGCCGCCCTCGGGGATGTCGTAGTCCTCGCTTCTGCGGTAGACGCGAAGAAGCAGGGTGCGGATCTCGAAATCGCCGTTGCGCTTGACGATGAGCTTGTAGGGGAACAGAAGCACCACGATGATGCCGCCCACGACCGAAAGAAGAATGGTCCAGAACAACTTTCTCCGCTTGGCGCGGCGCTCGTATTCCTTCTTGTGGATGACGTGATCGACGTAATCCAACACGTCCTCATAGACGTCCGCGATCTTACCGCCGAACTTGGCAAGCGCTTTGAATACCTTGAAAATGAACATGATTGGTTCCTGCCTTTCTATAATTTTGTTTTGGTTAACCTATTTGACCCATCAGTTCTTGAGACTGTGGATGGGAGCGGGGATGCGGCCGCCTCTGTGGATGAACTTGGCGGGAGAGTAGGGCTTCAGCTCCATGATGGGAGCCGTACCCAGAAGGCCTCCGAAGTCCACCTCGTCGCCCACGGTCTTACCCACGGCGGGGATGACGCGGACGGCAGTGGTCTTGGTGTTGACCACACCGATGGAGATCTCGTCGGCAATCAGCCCGCAGATGACCTCCTCGGAGGTATCGCCCGGCACCGCGATCATGTCCAGACCCACCGAGCAAACGGCGGTCATGGCCTCCAGCTTCTCGATGGTCAGGGCGCCTCGCTTGGCGGCGGCGATCATGCCCGCGTCCTCGGAGACGGGGATGAAGGCGCCCGACAGTCCGCCCACGTGGGAGGACGCCATGACGCCGCCCTTCTTGACCGCGTCGTTGAGCATGGCCAGACAGGCGGTGGTGCCGTGAGCCCCGCAGGACTCCAGACCCATATTCTCCAAAATGAGTGCCACCGAGTCGCCCACGGCGGGGGTAGGCGCCAGGGAGAGATCCACGATACCGAAGGGAACTCCCAGACGGTCCGCGGCCTCAGAGGCCACCAGCTGACCCACACGGGTGATCTTGAAGGCAGTCTTCTTGATGATATCCGCCAAGGCAGACAGGTCGCAATCCCCTGCGCGGGCAATCGCCGAGCTGACCACACCGGGACCCGAAACACCCACGTTGATGACCGTGTCGGGTTCTCCGACACCGTGGAAGGCACCCGCCATGAAGGGGTTATCCTCGGGGACGTTGGTGAAGACCACCAGCTTGGCACAGCCGATGGAGTTGCGGTCGGCGGTCAGAGCGGCGGCCCGCTTGATGGTGGAGCCCATGAGGCGGATGGCATCCATGTTGATGCCCGCCTTGGTGGTGGCTACGTTCACCGAGGAGCAGACCAGGTCGGTCTCGGCCAGGGCCTCGGGAATCACCGAAATGAGATTTCTGTCCCCTTGGGTCATGCCCTTGTGGACCAGGGCGGAATAGCCGCCGATGAAGTTGATACCCACAGTATCCGCCGCTCGCTGAAGGGTATGAGCCAGCTTCAGAAAGACGTCGGGGGACATATTCCCCGCCACCAGGGAGATGGGGGTCACGGACACCCGCTTGTTGACGATGGGGATGCCGTACTTCTTCTCAATATCCTGCCCCGTGGCCACCAGATGCTCGGCCTTACGGGTGATCTTGTCGTAAATATTGTCGCACAGGCGGTTCCCGTCGTCGCTGACGCAATCGAAAAGGGAGATGCCCATGGTGACGGTGCGGATGTCCAGATTCTCCTCCCGGATCATCTGGATGGTTTCCAGTATATCTCTCGTATCAAGCATGGACGGGACCTCAGATGTGGTGCATGGTGTTGAAGATGTCCTCGTGCATGGTGTGGATCACCAGATCGTTGGCCTTGCCCAGATCCTCCAGCTTGTCCACGAACTCCGAGAACTCGATGGTCAGAGAGTCGATATCCGCCAGCATGATCATGGCAAAATAATCGCTGAGGACCGACTGGGAAATATCCACGATGTTGGCACCGAACTCGGCGCAGGCGGTCGCCACCTTGGCGATGATACCCACGCTGTCCTTGCCCGTAACGGTAATGACTGCTTTCATAGGAAAACTCCTTTTCGGGGGGATGCTATTAGTCATTATATTATACTATAAAACCCGCGGATATGCAAGAGGTAAATTATGAATTTTTCGAGATTTATACGTGTTTTTTTCACGAATATCCGCCCCGTCCCCCCGACCTTTACGGGAAAGAAAAATATTTTCCCGAAAAACGCTTTTTTGACTTGCAATCTTTGGGAGGATATGGTATAATAGGACGAATACAGATCAACGAAAGAGGTACATCATCATGAGCGATTTCAACACCTTCGAGTTCGTCGTGGACGAGCGCGCCGAGGGCAAGCGTAAGGCCCTCAAGTTCTGGGGACGCTTCGCCCTCCTGGCCTTCGTCACCATCTGGGTCGTGGTTTCCCTTTGCACCATCTTCTATCTCGCCGTCCTGCCCCTGTGCATGCTGGGTCTGGTGCTCTACTTCTGGAAGATCTTCAACTGCGAGTTGGAGTACTCCATGGTCTCGGGTCAGATGACCTTCTCCCGCATCTACGGCGGCATGAAGCGCAAAAAGATCCTGGAGGTCACCATCAAGGACTTCCGTGAGATTGCCCCCCGCACTCCCGAGTCCGACGCCAAGCTGAAGGCCCAGGGGGTCAGCAAGACCTACATGTTCGCCTCCCACTCCACCGCCGAGGACCAGTACTACGCAACCTTCGAGGAGAACGGCCAGCTGTGTGTCGTCTACTTCGAGGCCACCGAGAAGACCCTCAAACTCCTGCGCTACTACAACCCCGTCACCGTGGTCACCAAGGTCTCCCGTTGATGTGACCGCGAAAAAAATCCGACAACCGAAAAAAACACCGAAGGACGGGAGCTTTTCCCGTCCTTTTGCTTTATAGCAAATGAAAAATGAATGATGAAGAATGAAAAATGAATAATTTCGGTGCAAATCCTTCGGATTTGTCCATCTATTCAATGAAATCGCAGGAAACCGAAGGTTTCCATCCTCCATTATTCATTATTCATTATTCACTGTTCATTAACCAACCGTTTTCCAAAGGAGTATTTACCATGAAACAGTCCTACACCGTCCCCGTCCGTCTCTCCGAGGATCTCCTCCGCAAGCTCATCTACATCTCCGAGGCCGAGGGCCGTACCCCCCAGGCCCAGTTCACCCTCATGCTCCGCAATACCATCCAGTACCACGAGCGCGCCAAGTCCAAGATCCCCCCCGCGGAGCTGGCCAAGATCGACATCACCCCCTACATGGATGCGCCCACCGACAAGGAGGACTGATATGAATACCATTCCAACCCCTGTAAATGCAGTCGAGACCGCTTCCCTCACCTGCCACCCCGGCGTGTTCCTGGTGGAAAAGGATTACGAGATCATCCTTCTCTGCGATAGACCCGCCATGGCCTCCGTCATAGTGGGCGGCCGCACCTTCACCGACAATATAAACGGCGTCATGCGCTCCGACACCGACGTCCACAAGATCAAGATCCCCGTGACCCTCCTGGACAAGGCCAAGGCCTACCGCGTCCATATCACCCCCCTGGCGGACCACTGCAACTACTACCCCAAGCCCGATCCCACCGAGGCCTACGACTACCCCTTCACCCCCATCCCCGAGACGGGGGAGATCAAGGCCTACGTCCTGGCCGACACCCATGGACAGGTGACCGTCCCCGCCGAGACCGCCCTGGCCCATGGGGGGATAGACCTCCTCTTCCTCCTGGGCGACATCGGCGACTCCGCCGCCAATAAGGATCAGGTCACCACCCTCCACCGCCTCACCGCCGCCATCACGGGAGGGACCTTCCCCGCCGTCTATGTCCGCGGCAACCACGATACCCGGGGCTACATGGCCGAGCATCTTCATAAGTACATCCCCACCCGAGGCGGCGCCACCTACTACACCTTCCGCGCGGGCCCCGTCTGGGGCGTGGTGCTGGACTGCGGCGAGGATAAGCCCGATACCAGCATCGAGTACGGCTCCCCGGAGTACGGCGGCGTGGCCGACTTCCTGGGCTTTCGCGAGGCCCAGACCGACTACCTCCGCGATCTGATCGCCAACGCCGCTACCACCTACAACGCCGAGGGCATCACCCGCCGCGTAGCCCTCTGCCACATCAACTTCACCTACACCGACCGCCCCTTCAACGATCACAACCCCGCCCTCTACGAAAAGTGGATCGGATGCCTCAACGAGATGGGCATCGATATGCTCATCTGCGGCCACGAGCACAGAGTCGGTCGTCAGCCCGACTCCTACTTTCACGGCGACCCCACCCCGAACTTCCC
>JAGAIH010000035.1 GCA_017626655.1 Clostridia bacterium
GACGGCGGTGGCGAGGGCGGTCTGCCTGTGTCCGGTCAGCAGGCGGAGACGGCGGGAGAGACCGCGCAGGACAAGCCCATCGTCTACGACTCCAAGCGCAAGCGGCGACGTCAGGCGAGGATGGGCAAGCATCCCGACGGGAACGCGGGAGCGGGGACGGATGGCCGTGGAGCCGCCGTACAGGCCGCAGGAGCGACGGAGGGTGACGACCCTACCGATGGAAGCCCTGCCGCGGAAAACGGCGCAGAGACGGCGGAGGCCCCCGCAAAGGAGGTTCCCAAGGATAAGCGGACACTCTTTCGGGAGATGGTGTCGGAGGGCGGCGAGTACAAGGCCGAGTTCGACGAGTTCTTCCAGGAAGTGTTCAATGCCAGATTCAAGGAATATAAGGGGCTTCAGAGATCCGTGGAGACCCTGACGCGGCAGAATCAGGAGCATGACAGCCTGTTTGACCGTCTGGCCGCTGTGTACGGTACCGAGACCCGAGAGGATACCGTCAAGGCCATGATGGATGACGCCGCCTTCTGGGACGCAAAAGCGGACGCGGAGGGCCTCACCCGGGAGCAGTACTTGACGCAACTCAAACGGGCCGAGGAGACCGCCAAGGTCAAGCGGGAGAACGATCTGCTCCGTGAGGCGCAGGACAAGCGCAATACCGAGGAGAGGCGGGATCAGCTGGCCGCGAAGCGGGAGAGCGAGATCGTCGAGCTGAGGAAGGAATTCCCCGACTTCGACCTTGCGGCGGAGTCCAAGAATCCGCAGTTCGTCTCCATGCTCCGCATCGAGGCGCTTCCTCTGCGTACCATCTATGCCGCCATCCATCACGACGAGATCCTGAGCGGTTCGGTGCAGAAGGCTCGCGCCGATGCCGAGGAGGCGGCGGTCGCCAATATCCGCGCACGTGGGATGAGGCCCCCCGAGAACGGGGCTACCGTCACGGGCGGGGTATCGGTTTCAGTGGGCGTCGGCTCCCTGAGCCGCAAGGAGCGCGCTGACGTCGCCCGACGGGCCGCCAGAGGTGAGCGGATCACCTTCCGCTCGTGATTCCCTTATTTCCTTGATCGATCACATAATCACAGAAAGGAAATGAATATTTATGCAGAAGAATGCGATTTATGACCGCTCCGAGCTGTACCTGCTCCCCGCGGTCCTTCAGATGTTCGCCGGGGAAGCTCCCGCGAACGGTACCTACAGCGAGGGTCTGTCCGCCGAGATGCGGACCTACTACAGCGACTTCCTCATCGACAACGCCGAGCCCTACCTGTGCCATGACCAGTTCGGGCAGGAGCAGCCCATTCCCAAGGGCAACGGTGACACCATCTCCTTCCGCAAGTACGATCCCCTGCCCAAGCAGATGAGACCTCTCACCGAGGGCGTGACTCCCGACGGCCAGAGCCTCAACGTGACCAAGATCGAGGTCACCGTCAAGCAGTACGGCGGCTACGTGGAGCTGACCGATCTGCTCCTGATGACCGCTGTGGACAACAATCTGGTCATGGCCACCAAGCTTCTGGGCTCTCAGGCCGGTCGCACGCTGGACACCATTTCCCGTGAGGTGCTGGCGGGCGGTACCAACGTGCAGTACGGCGCAGGCCGTGCTTCTGCCCGTTTCCTGCTCAAGGGCGGTCAGTCCTCGGAGGGTGACAACCATTACCTGACCGTGGATTGCATCCGCCGCGCGGTTCGCTTCCTGAAGAACCAGAACGCCGAGAAGATCAACGGCTCCTATGTGGCGATCATCCATCCCGACTGTTCCTATGACCTGATGAACGATCCTTCCTGGAAGTACCCTCATCAGTACGCGGATCCCGAGAACATCTACGAGGGCGAGATCGGCAAGATCGAGGGTGTGCGCTTTGTGGAGACTACCGAGGCGAAGATCTTCCACGCCGAAGCTCTGGCATCGGACAGCCGCACCCTGACCGTGAGTGCCGCGGCGGACAAGGCCGCCTCGGTGTCCTTCAACGGCGGTACGGTGGGTGTTGACAAGCTCAAGGGCAGAGCGGTGCTCATCGGCGGTATGATCTACTATGTAGCATCCAACACCGCAACGGCTCTGACCCTGTGCTCCGACGCCTCTCTTCAGAATGCCGCGTCCGTCAGCTGTGCCATTGGTACCGTGATCTACCCCGGCGAGGCCGGCTATGAGGGCCGCGACGTCTACGCCACTCTGGTGCTGGGCGATAACGCCTACGGCACTACCCGCCTGGAGAACGGCGGTCTCCAGCACATCGTCAAGCAGCTGGGCTCCGCCGGTACCTCCGATCCCCTGAACCAGCGCGCCACCGCGGGCTGGAAGGCTACCAAGGCGACCGTCCGTCTCACTGAGGCGTTCATGGTTCGCATCGAGACCGCGTCTACCTTTGAGGCGGGCGCCAACTGATTCCATAAGGAGGAATAACCATGGCTAAAAACGAGAATGCCGCGGCTGAGACCGCGGCTGAGACCGTGGCCGAGACTGTGGCCGAGACTGTGGCCGAGACTGTGGCCGAGATGAAGCCCACTCCCCCCGTCGACGTCGAGGCGTATCTGAACGAGTACGTTTCGGTCAAGCTGTTCCGTGACAACGACAAGTACAAGGAGCCTGTCTACGTGGCGGTCAACGGCAAGAACTGCGTCATCCGGCGCGGCGAGTGGGTGAAGGTCAAGCGCAAGTTTGCCCTTGTGCTGGATCAGTCCGAGATCCAGGATATGCGCACCGCCGAGATGATGGAGCAGGAGTCGAGCCGCTTCAAGAGCGAGTCCGCTAATCTGGGACTTTGATCGGCTGTCCCGCGTAATACGGGACTCATAACACAAAATCCGACCATGCCCGGATTTTGGCGGGGATAGGGGAGAGCCTGTCCCCGCCTTTTTCAGTAAATACATTCAGGAGGTAACGGTTATGACTGTTTCCGAAATCATTTCCAGGGCGGACGCGATCCGTCCGAACGCGGTGCCCCAGGAGGTCAAGCTGGGCTTCCTTTCCGACGTGGAGGGGCAGGTGCGGGTATTGATCTGTAAGGAGCTTCCCGAGGACATAAAGCCTTTGACCGAAGCGGATACGGGCAAGGTGCTGACGGCGGGCGGTCCCTTTGAGCGTCTGTACTGGCTCTACCTCTGCGCCATGTACGCCTACTACGCACAGGATACCGAGCTGTACGCCAACGACCGGGTGGTTTTCGAGAAGGCGTGGAGCGACTACGCCAAGTGGTACCAGCGGACGGGAGGAGGTGCGCGGGATGGCAACGTGTAAGATCCCCGAGTTTACTCCGGCGAGCGGTACGGTCGATGCCCGCGTCTCTGCGTTAGAGCGTGCTTTGTCTGTTCTGACGCGGGAGCTGGTCTACGTGCTGACCCATCTGGACGAAGCCAATTTCACGCCCGAGGAGCGGGAGCGGTTCGTCACAGATATAGAAAAGCGGATCAAGGAGGCGGTGGACTATGGCACGGCTACCTAAGCTTCCTTACCGTCTGACCCGGAGCCGTCCCACACAGCTGGCCTTTGGCGTCCTCAACCACACCGCGACAGCGGCTGACGGGGAGATATACGATGAGCGGGACGTCTCCACCGAGGAATATCCCGCGCTCACGCCCCGCAAGTCACGCCTGAAGGCGCCTTCCACGATCTCACTTGTGGAAAACTCCCGCATTGGCTCCGACGGCGCGAGGCTGTTCTGGCACAGCGGAGGAGGGCTCTACTACGGCGGCAAGCTCGTTGGCGGCCTCCCTTTGGGGGACGGTGTTTCCCGCCGGTTCGCCTGCATGGGTGAGCGGATCGTGATCTGGCCCGATAAGGTCTGCTACGATTCCGAGGCGGGCCGCATGACGGCCTTCGGGACGAAGCTGACGACGAACGCGACGCTGACTCATGAATACGCGACCAACTACCAGTACCTGACGGTATCCGACGGGGGCGTGGATCTGACCGCTCACTTCGCGGCGGGGGACAGCTTTGTCCTGGGCTTCCGTCGGGAGTCCTTGCGGGATCTGGAGGGCACCTATCAGGCTGTGAAGGTCACGGCCAAGGTCATTACGCTGGCGACGGGGAGTCTGCCCCGGGTCGGGGTATCGGGCAACGCCACCATTGAGGCGGTGAAGTCGGGAACAGATGGGATCCATTGGGCGGGATCGGTATTCCTGACCGTGACCGCCGAGCATGAGATCAACCGCGACGTGCTGACCTTTGATACCGCCGAGAGCCTCACGGGGCTATTCAAGGCGGGAGACGCGGTTCTACTCAACAAAAATCCCCTCAAGAGCTACGCTGTCGAGGCTGTGACCGCTCGGGCTCTCTACTTCGCGGAGGGGACCCTCTCGGGGGTGACGGCCTACGGGGGGACGGTGCTGGGCTGTACGGTCTCCTCGGAGCCGCCCGAGCTGGATCATTTCACGGTGTGTGATAACCGTGTGTTCGGGTGTCGTGGATCCGAGATCTACGCCTCCAAGCTGGGGGATCCCGCGCAGTGGTACTACTGGCACGCTCCAGCTCTGTCTACCGACTCGTGGTATCTGGACACCGGCGATCCCTCCCCCTTTACGGCCTGCTGTGTGTACGGTGGGCGGCCTCATTTCTTTACCGAGCGGTCTGTGACGGTTCTGTACGGGGACAGCCCTGCGCAGTATTCCACGGCCACGGTGGAGCTCTACGGGGTCAAGGCGGGGTCTGCCGATTCGCTGGTGGCGGTGGGCGGCGCGCTCTACTATCTCTCCCCCCAGGGCTTTGTACGCTACACCTCATCGGAGGGGGCTGTGGTGATCTCGGATCGGCTCGGTTCGGTCTTCGCCTCGGCCTGCGCTGGTACCGACGGGCGGTGCTACTACGCCTGCGTACTGGATCCTCTTGGGCAGGCGGCGAACTACAAGTATTCCCTCAAGAGCGGTCTGTGGGCCAAGGAGGACGGGCGGCGGTTCTATTCCTTCGCCTCGCTCCCCGACCGTTTATTCGCGCTGTCCTCCCATGACGGATCGGATGAGCGGTGTATCATGCTGATCTCCGGCGGGTATAACACAGTCGGCGAGAACGTGGACGGGGTGGGCTTTCTGTCCTATGCTGATCCGCCTTCCATGGAGGTGGTCTTGGCTCCTCTGCGGGAGGATCGGAGCGAGGGTGTCGCCCTGAGGCCGCGCTGGGTGCAAAAGCTCTACCTGCGCTTGATCCGTTCCCGGGGAGCCGAGGTCTCGGTCTCGGTTCTGTTTGATGGCGGTGAGGAGCGGGAGGTTTTGCGGCTGAACGGCATCGCACCGCTCTACGATGCGCCCGAAGCGAAGCTGGGGCGGGAGGAGGTTGTGCAGATCCCGCTCCCCAACAACAAGTGTGACACATATCGCATCGTGATCCGCGCCACGGGCACGTCGGGGACGGTGGTCAAGCTCCTGGGGATGACCAGGGAGCATTATTCTTTCAGGTGAGGAGGCCTTATTTATGGCAGGAAAAAAGAAGAATACCGATCGCGCACTTTTCGAGGAGGGCGGCGGTCGGTCGAAAAGTAAGGGGGACATATCCCCTGTGTTTTCGACCGAAGGGGATGTAACCTGGGACGATACGAGTCTGGGGCTTGGGGAACTATTCGGGGGAGATTACACGGTACCCGAGGAGTCCGAGGTGCCGCCGAAGCGGGAACCCGCCACAAAGATTCCCGGAAGTTATGGGTGGGCCGCAACCCCGAACACGGGGTCCGATGAGGAAAACAAGAATGATGGAACGATTGCCGGCGAATCCAAGAATGTTGGAGATAAAAAGGCCGTCGATCTTCTGGAAAAACTGCTTGGTGGTCCCGATCCCTACGGCGCGAAAAAGTCGGGCTTTGGCATGCCGCAGGTACCGGATGCTAATGAGAGTACTCTCGAAGCCGAGAACGAGCCTGACAAGCAAAGCGGTGCAGGAGTACCCGACATTGAAGTGAACGGGTATATCGAGGCTCTGCGCGGCATTCTGGATCCCGACTACGCGGCGCGCGCCTCGGAGGACGTCATGGGTCAGTATGCCGCCATGACGGGCGGACGGCCTTCCTCGGCGGCGATCTCCGCGGGAACCGCGGCCAGAGCGGACGCGGAAGCTACTCTTTTAAGGGAGCTTCTTTCGGGCGGAGATACCCAGAGCGGCGAGAGCGGGGGACTGCTTTCGGGGCTTTTGGGGGAGGATGATACTGGCGGAGATGATGTATACGCAGATTGGGCCGCACCTCTCCTGGAAGGGAAAGAAGGTCTTTTCAACGAGCAGGAAAGAAATCTTCTTGTTTCGTATATGCCGGCTTTGGTCAAGGAGCTTGAGGCCGAATATCCCAGCGATTACGCATATCGCGTTTACTATCTGATTCAGTCGATGTTCGACAATGGCAACATTACCGAGAGTACGTACAACAGCCTGCTTCGTCAAACCGGGCTGGATGGTTTTATCGGATGACAAGGAGGAGTATATATGCCCATCATGAGCAAAGACGAATTCAATCGTCGGTATCATGGCAAAGGAAAAACGCCGACCGTCACTCCCGAAAGGGTCAAGAAAACCATGGGATCGGTCGATCCTGTGAAACTGACTGAGGCATATCGGGCGGGCGTTCAGAGAGCTATCGAGAGTCAAGAGGGATACGGCGAGGTACAGGGAGCCATCCGGCATCTTGCCCGCGTCTCTCGGGGTGGAACCGCTCCAATTACGGGATCTGTCTCCCGACGTGAAGATCTGACCGATGACGAGAGAGAGGCTTTGAAGGTCAAGCAGGCAGAGGAAGATGAGCGGTTCCGTCTGGAGCATCCTGAGAGGGTGAGCGACGAACTGGCCGACACGGATACAGGGCGGATTCTCACCCGCCTTCTGGCTCTTGACGAGGATGAAGCAGCTGATATGCTGGGTGCCTTCTCGGGTACCGCTGAAAAAGCTCTTTCGGGTAAGTCCGGGTACATAGCTAATCCCATGCTCAACTTTGCCACGGGTATTATGGATACCGCCAACATGGTTCCCGAGGTACGCAACATCGCGCAGGACATCAAGACCGAGGGGGCATACACCCGCGAGGCTTCCGTGATCTCCGACTTTATGAGCAAAAATCCCGTATATCGGGAAAAGTATATGCGGGGTGAGATCACCAAAGAACGGTTGCTTTCTCTCATCAACCGTAGCGGTGCTGATGTGAGCCGAGAAAACTTGAATTGGTGGCTGGCCGCTAACAGTTCCGCCATGCGGGACGCGCTGGTATACGAGCGCACCGACGGTGTGGCCGACGGATACAAGAAGATTGTGGGCGGCGGCGCAAAGTCCATTGGTCGCATGGTGATCCCGCTCATGGCGGGCAATGCCATTGGTGCCATTGGAAACGCCGTGAGCGGTTCTTCTGCGGTCGCCGGTTCGGCTTCTGTGGCGGGAAGTTCGGGAGGTTTGATTGGCAGCATCATTGCCCGTAAATCTCTGGGCGAGATTCTGCGTAACGCATTGTCTCCTTCCGTGTCCAAGGTCATCATGAGTATAGGCGCAGGTACGTCCGCTTTCAATGAGAACGCGAACGCGGGGGCGGGCGTCGGTGCCAATGCCGCATACTCCACTCTTTCCTCGTTCTCGGAATACCTGGCGGAGGGCCTTTTCGGCTTGCCCTCGGCTGAGGCTTTCGGGAGCTCGGGAAATACTGTAGTGCGGAACATCATCGGCTCGTTGACTGACGGCAAAGTGACGGGAAATACGGTGAAGGTGCTTTTGCAGAATCTGGCACAGTATGCTGTGAATGCCGGTGAGGAAGGCTTGGAGGAGGGTGTTACCAACATTCTGAACGGTTTGGTGAGTAAGATCACCGTTTCCCCTGATAAGCAATGGTTTGGGGACGGAGGTGTATTTGACTTCAGACAGATCGGTATAGATGTTGCTTCGGGCGCGTTTGTCGGAGCGGTGATGGGTTCTGTCGGTGTCATTACGTCTTCGGTGGCTCAATGCCTGGAGAGCGGGGACATTCGAGGAGCGGCTGAGGTATTGAATACTTGGGCTGCTGATCATTTGGATGAGCGTTACCGTCCTGCCGATCTGGATCCCAAGACGGCTACAGCGGAGACGGTCAAAGCGCATCACGAGATGATTCTGGAAGCCTATGCGCGTCAGATCGAGGACGCAGATCGAGCCGAGGCCGAGGCAGAGGTGAGCGAGCATTTGACCGAACTGGTTGAGGATCCCGCTGATGAACATATCGTCGAGGAAACCGAAGTTCCTTCCGAAGAGATCGCCGCAGAGACTCCCACCGAGTCTGCCGCGGTGCCCGTCGAGGAGACCGCGGAAGCCTCTGAAACCGCCGCAGAAGCCGCGACCGAGGAGGTGCGGGCAGATGAAGCCCCCGAGTCTGAAACCGCCGCAGAGGAAAGCCACGGGGCGGAGGAGGGCATTTCTGCTGTCACATCCTCTGCGGAAGCGGAAGTGGTGGGCCCCGGAGGGATGACCCTCGGGCAGGTCATACCCCGATTCCGCGCTATGGGGGAGGCGGGCTTTAGCCTGATCAAGACAATAAACGAAGCGATCCGCTCGGGAATTATTTTTGCCGGGGTCTCGAAGGAGACTATGCATCGTCTGATCGTCGCGCATGCGGAAGGTCTCGCGGCTCGGGAGGTCAAAAAGAGTAACGTGCAGGATCCGAGAGAAGATGCACGTAACAGTTCTGAAAAGCCTGAAAAAGAGACCGTAACGACCGCAGAGGGTGCTAATGGCGACGCCTTTACGATCACCGACAACGCCCAATATGGCACTTTGGAAATCAAGTTCGACGGAAAGCCTTCCGAAGCGGTTCGCAACGTGCTCAAAGCACACAAGTTCCGTTGGCACGGCAAGAAGGGTATTTGGTATGGCAAGGCTGACCGCTCGGAGGTTGAGGAGGCTTTGCGGGAGGCTTACCTTCAGGATAAAGCGCAGACTTCTCAATCTACTGTGCAAAATGCTGAAAATCCTGTGGATAGTACCGAAAAGGGCAAAGAGGACACAGGGAAGTCACAAATCGGTGATACAATGGAGGCCGAGGATCGTTCCGCAAACGCGAATGCAGACGCCCCCTCCATGCAGGTGGCCTCCTACTTCCTGGACCGCTTCCGCGCCGGTGTGTACCCCAATAAGAAGGTGCTGGAGGAGAAGTGCGCCAAGGCCTTTGGCGGAACCCTTGCCGAGGGTGCTTACACGCCCAAGGACGCTTACGACGCGCTGGAGCTGGCCGTGAACCTTTACCTGAAGGAGCTGGCGCGGGACTTCAACACCGACGATCCCGCGGGAGCGGTGCAGGCTGTCGCCAAGCTGGAGGAGCTGGTGGGGAATCTGCCCACCCAGACCAACCGCACCTCCGAGCAGGAGAAGTTCCAGCAGTTCTCCACGCCTCCCACCATTGCCTATCTGGCGGCATGGGTGGCGAACGTCAAGGCTTCCGACGTGGTACTGGAGCCCTCGGCGGGGATCGGCGGTCTGGCCGTGTATCCCAAAGCATGGGGCGCGACGGTAGCGGTCAACGAGTTGGATGAGCGGCGTCGGGGCGTACTCTCTCACATGGGCTTTGATCTCATGACAGGGGAGGACGCGCGCTACGTGCAGGACGTTCCCGCGCTGGCGGGGGTTTCTCCCTCTGTTGTCCTCATGAATCCGCCCTTTTCCTCCCAGGCGACCACCGGCATGGCGGCGAACACGTCCACGTCCTTTGAGCACGTGGAGGCCGCTTTGGAGAAGCTGACCGAAGGAGGCCGTCTTGTGACAGTCCTCGGTGCCGGTCGGGACGGCGTGGACTCCAAGCAGTTCACGGCGTGGATCCGCAAGCTGAAGAAGGACTACACCGTCTGTGCCAACGTGGTGATCGACGGCAAGAATTATCGGAAATACGGTACCGATTTCAACGTCCGAATCGTGGTGATCGACAAGGTCGGCGCACACACGGGAGAGACGGTGACAGGTACCTTTACCAACCTCAAAGAGCTTCCAGAAAAGCTGAAAGGAGTACGAGATGCAAGACAGAGCGGTCGTGCGGGCTTTGAATCAGACCGAAGCCTCGCAGGCGATACAGGCGGTGTTCGCGCGGATCCCCGGGTATCGGGAGCCGAGCGAGCTGTCGGTGATCCCCATGCAGGTGCTGGCGTACCTGTGGGCGGAGGATCCGCAGGAGTCCATGACGGCACTCATGGAGGCGGTGGAGGGTCTGCCTCCCGCGGCGCAGTATCGGATCCTCATGACCGAGCCGCAGGAGAGCGAGACGTGGAACAGCCCCGATCCCAACGGACTGGACGGAGCGGAGAATCCGACGCTGACCGAGTGCGCGCAGGAGCAGGAAGCCCCGCATCAGGTCATGAGGGATCTGGCGGTGGTGATGCTGGACAACTACGAGGCGTGGATCAGCGACGGGGGGATGCCCGAGCTGAGGACGTAACCGCTCCCGCTCCCGAGTCCGTTCCCGCTTCTGAGTCCGCTCCTGCTCCCGCCAAAGACTACAAGGCGGGAACTCCCAAGAAGAAGCCCAAGGACACCGGCGTTTATTCCGACTACGTGGCCCCTGCCTTGCCCGTGAAGGGACTCAAGGCGCACCCTGCCGTACTGGTGGAGTCCTCGGCTATGGCCTCTGTGCAGGCTCCCAAGGCCACCTACAAGCCCCATTTGCCCCAGGATGCCATCAACCGCGGTGTTTGGTCGGGGGAGCAGATGGTGAATATCGTGTATGCCGGACAGGCGCACGAGCAGACCCTCCCGAACGGTACACGCAAGGGCTACCTGATCGGCGACGGTACCGGCGTGGGCAAGGGACGGCAGATCGCGGGCATCATCATGGACAATCGGGCCCAGGGGCGCAAGCGCGCCGTATGGGTCTCCAACAACTCCCCTTTGTACGAGGACGCTATCCGCGACTGGACGGCAGTCGGCGGTGACAAGGCTGACGTGATGCTCTACGAGCGGAGCAAGGCTGACAAGCGCGCCGGAAAGGACGGGATTCTGTTCACGACCTATTCTACACTGGGAGTCAAGCCCAAGAGCGGTTCCAAGGACATGACTACCAATCTGGACAAGATCGTGGCGTGGCTGGGGGAGGACTTCGACGGTGTGATCGCCTTCGATGAGGCCCACAACATGGCCAACGCCATTCCCAAGAAGGGCGGCTGGGGGCAGCAGAAGCCCGCGGCCAAGGCGCTGGCGGGATTGGAGCTTCAGCGCAGGTTGCCCAAGGCCCGTGTGGTCTACGTATCGGCCACAGCGGCTACCAGCGTGGGCGAGCTGGCTTATGCCGAGCGGTTGGGGCTGTGGGGGGAGGGAACCTCCTTCCGCGACCGTGAGACGTTCCTGGACAAGCTCATGCAGGCGGGTACCGCCGGTATGGAGTTGGTCGCAAGGGACATGAAGGCAATGGGCGTTTATAATGCCCGCTCCATTTCCTATGACGGGGTGCAGTACGATACTCTCCGCCACAAGCTCACCCGCCAGCAGAAGGATATGTATGACAAGATGTCGGACGCCTGGCAGATCGTCATGCAAAACGTGGAGAACGCTATGGTGGTGACCGGAGCGGTCAAGGACGGCAAGGCACGCGGGCGGTACCTGAGCGGTCTGTACGGGAGCCAGCAACGCTTCTATCAACAGATCCTCTGCGCTCTGTCCATGCCTTCGGTGATCGAGGACATTCAGCGAGAGCTGGATGCCGGGCATTCCTGCGTGCTTCAGATTGTCAACACCAACGAGGCCCAGGAGAACCGCACCAAGGCCGCCGCCAAGGAGACCGATGCGGATCTGGAGGAGCTGGACTTCTCGCCGCGTAACATCCTGATCGACTATCTCACGAATGCCTTCCCCGTTACCCGCTACGAGGAGTATATGGACGAGGACGGGAACAAGCGTTCCCGCGAGGTCAAGGGCGCGGATGGGAATCCCGTGATCTCCCAAAAGGCTGTGGCCATGAGGGACGATCTGATCTCCCAGATCCAGGCTCTGTCCATCCCCGACAATCCTCTGGATATGCTGTACCGCGCCTTTGGCGTGGACAACGTGGCCGAGATCACCGGCCGATCCTCCCGTGTGGTCCCTCTGCCCGACGAGCATGGGGAGATGCACCTGGTGGATCAGAAGCGGGGCAAGGCGGCGAACTCTGCCGACGTGGAGGCCTTCCAGAACGGCGACAA
Source organism: Clostridia bacterium (assembly GCA_017626655.1). The sequence goes on from JAGAIH010000035.1 coordinate 12,082, forward strand.
GCGTATACTGGTGTTTTCCGACGCAGGCGGTACGGGTAAGTCCTACCACGCCGACCGTGCGGCCAAGAATCAGCAGAAGCGCATTCACTACCTCATTCAGCCCGGCTGGAACGCCACCAAGGCGGTGCAGGGCTTCGGACGGACGCACCGCTCCAATCAGGTATCAGCGCCCACCTACAAGCTTGTGACTACCGATATTTCGGGACAGGCGCGCTTCATCAGCACCATCGCCAAGCGTCTGGACAACCTGGGAGCCATGACCAAGGGACAGAGACAGGCGGGCTCGGGCTTCTTCTCGGCCGCCGACAATCTGGAGTCCGATCTGGCGGCGCAGACCCTGTTTACTTTCTACCGTATGCTGGATCGGGGTGCATATCCCGAGTTCTCGGGACGTTCGATCATCCGCAAGCTGGGCTTGGAGCGCAAGCTCTACACCCAAGAGGGCACGCTGAACATCGAGGCCTCGGACATGATGGACGTGTCGCTGTTTCTCAACCGCGTTCTTTCCCTGCGTTTCGACGAGCAGAATGCTCTTTTCGGGCACTTCGTGGATCTGCTGACCCAGTTCACCGAGGAGGCCGAGCAGAGAGGGGAGCTGGATCGGGGCATGGAGAACGTGCGCGCCGACCGTGCCGAGCTGGTGGATGAGAAGATAATCCGCGACTACGAGAACGGGGGAGAGCCTACCAAGTTCCTGCGCATCAAGACCTACACCAAGGCCCGCATTGAGCCCTGCGTGAAGCGGATCCAGAAGACCGCGAATGATTTTCTCGGAATCTACCGTGACACAAAGGGGCAGGCCCGCGCCATTTTCGCGCTGGCCGATAAAACCGAGATGAACGGTGCCGTGACCAAGCGGTACCGTGTGCAGTCTCCCAACGTGGGGCGGCACGGTGTCATTGACGGCGCGACCCTGCGGAAGTACACCCGTGTATCGACCGACGATATGGAGGCCGCGTGGGACGAGGCTGTGGCCGCCATGCCTGAATACGACGTGCGTGACACCTACATGGTGACGGGTGCGCTGCTCCCCATCTGGGATCGCCTTTCGGACGCCAACATCAAGGTACAGCGGATCACGCTGGACAGCGGTGAGCGGTACCTGGGGCGGGTCATCAACCAGACGCAGGCTGACCAGCTGCTCCGTCAGTTCGGGCAGAGCCGCAAGGCCGAGAAGCTGACGGGTGAGCAGATTGTGAACACGGTGATCGGCGAGGGGCGTGTGGTCACGGTCGAAAAGATGTATTCCGGCTACGAGCTGGAGCGCGCCCGAGTGAGCGGTGAGAACCGTATCGAGATCGTGGGCAAGAGACGCCAGCAGGCTATGTACGACATGGCCGGGGTGATCGAGGAGAAGATCGGCTCGGAGTACCGGTACTTCATCCCCGTTGGGGAGAAGGGCGCCGCTATGCTGGATAAGCTTATCCGCGACGGTGCGCGGGTTTCCGTTAAGGAGGAATCAGGGGAGACGGGAATCCGTGCAAGAAAGATTGCTAAGAAGCACGATTCGTCTGATGAGTATTCTACATATGGAGTCCACTGGGGAATTGCAATCGGTGTGATGACTACGAAAAATGCAAGAAATGTATGGGATGCTATTGCGGAAATTAACAAATTGGGGTATAATAGTTATCGAACTACCGTAGACGGCGATTATTATATCGAATCTGACAATCTTCTCATGATCGTTGATGCAGATTTCCAAAAGCCGTTAATTAAGACAATTTTTAGATTCAACGACGAATATGAGACAAACATTTGGGTTGCAAAGGAGAGAATCATTGATGCGAAAGGGAATGAATCCGCAATCAAGGAAGCGTGTGAAATTATTGAAGCTGTGTTCGGAGAAGGGTATGTCGAACGCTTCGATTATCCAGTTGGTCGCTCCCATGAAGGGAAAAACGGACGCGGAGAAGGAGGCATTCGCAGAAGAATTGATTCGGAGAATCGAGGAAGGGAAGGAATAGATGCTACTCATACCGAAACCGGAACCGGAACCGACTTTGATGAAAACACAAACGAGGGAGAAAGCAACAGGCCCGAAAGCTTCTCCCGCGAGGATCACGCCGGTCCCGTGACTCGCTCGGAGCTGGCGCAGTTCATCAAGGAGCGGTTTGGGGTGCAGATCACCTTCGGACACATGACCGAAAAGGGAGCCGAGGGGCAATACAACCCCAAAACGGGCGGTATGCGTATTCGAAAGCCCGGCGATGTGGAGACTATCGCTCACGAGCTGGGACATCATCTGGTGCGGAATTTCAGCCTGAATGACAAGCTGTTCGGTTCCTTTGGAGACTTGCTCCGAGGGCTGGTTCCTGCGGATGTGAAGGATTCCTATAAGCAGAGCGAGCTTCCCGAGGAGGGCTTTGCAGAGTTTTTGACACGTTACCTGATGAACCGCGGTCATGCGGAGCTTCAGTTCGGGAGGGATGCCGAAGGAAAGGTATCGGAGGATTCGCTGTTCTACCGCTTTGAAGCGGCTTTGGACAAGCGTACGCTGGCTGATCTGAAGGAGGCGGCCATTGCGGCGGAGGCTCTGACCGAGGGGAAGAATTACGCCGAGATGCACATTATCGCGCGGGATCGCCCCTATCACGGGCATTTCCTTCTGGACGTGGCCAAGGCGTACCGAGAAGGGGTGGAACTGGACGGCAAGAAGCGGTTCCGCTCGGCTACCGAGGCGATTCTGGATACGGCGACAGTTCATATGTCCGAGGGAGACTTACAGAGCCGCCACGATGCCGCACTCCTGTTCCGTGAATGCTGGGTTGACGGAGCGGCTATGATCGAGGATATCTGCCGCCATGCCGGGGATGGAAACGCAGATGCCTACATTCATGCCATTAATGCGGCTTATTCCACATCTCGCGCCGAGCGGATACTCATGGGGGACAAACTGACCGATATGGAGGGGCGAATCGTCGGAGAGGGGCTTTCGCCTATTTTGGAATCTCTGTATGATAAGACCAAACAGGTGAAGATTCCTTTGACGGGAAAGACGGTTACGCTTCACGGGCGGTTCCTCAATCTGGCGCGGTACGACCGTTTCGGTGAATACTTGGTGCTCAAGCACGCGCCCGAGCGCATGGCGGAGGGCATGACGGTACACGCCGATGAGCGGATCACGCCGGAATACTGCGCAACGCGGTGTGCCGAGATCGAGGCGGAATTCCCGGAGTTTGCCGACATGGCGGCACGGCTGTATGCGTACCAGACCAACGTCTTGAAGGCCTGGGCGGTGCAGACGGGAATCGTATCGGCAGAGGCGGCGGAGGAATGGGCAAAGCGGTGGGCGTTCTACGTTCCCTTCAAGCGGGATATGACTGACCGCATGAAGCCGGGGAGCAATCGTGTCCGCGACACGTTCGCAAACCAGAAGAACCCCTTCCGCCGTGCTGTTGGCTCCACGAGAGACATTATACACCCGATTCACAGTATCATGCAGACCACGGTACAGCTTGTCATGATCTCCAACAAGAACCGCGTTTGTCTGTCTCTGACCGAGGCCTTGAAGGGAAATGAGAATTCTGCTTTGCTGATGGAAAAGATTCCTCTCCACCACGGGCGGGATCACGTGAATACCGAGAAAGCCAAAGAGGGGGGGCTGAACGATCTCATGACAGTAGCCGCGACCAAGGTAGGAACCGGAAAGCAAACTGCTGAGGAGGCGGCAAGCGACGTAACCGAAATCATGGAGATTATCGACAGCTATTTCGAGAACGAAATGAATCGGTTCTACGTGGAGCGGACGCCCCGCACCGCTCAGGAGATCACGGTTCTGCGGAAGGGTAAGGCCGAGCTTTGGCGGGTCAACGATCCCGCTTTGTTCCGAGAGATCGCCGGTATGTCCAAGGAGGCTATGGGGCGGACGGTGAGGCTCTGGAGCCGAGTGGTTCGCTTTCAGACCTCAGCTCTGACCGGGGCGAATCTGCTCTGGTCGCTTCGCTCCAACGTGGCGCGTGACTTCCAGTCGGCTATGGTTTTCCTGCAAAAGAACGGAAAGGGGATCAAGGGGATCGCCGGTGCCTTCCGCGACCTTGTGAAGGGCTACATAGCCTCCCTTCGGTACCTCTCCGCCGAGCGGATGGGACGGGCTCCCAAGGTCTGGAAGGACGGCTTCAACGCGGATTTTGAGGAGTTCCTGGCTCTGGGTGCTGCCGGAGGAAGTGTGTGGGCGGGAGACAAGGCTTTGTCCCGCAACACGCTGAAGAGGATGGGCAACAAGGCATGGAGCGACAAATTCAACATCCTGGGCTGGATCAACACGTTGTCCACGGCTATTGAGTTGGGACCCCGCTATGCGGAGTACCACCTTTCCAAGCAGTTGGGGGCGACCTCGGCCGTAGCTTTCTACCGTTCGATGGATCTGACCACCAATTTCTCCAAGGGCGGCCGACTTGCGCGGGAGATTAACAAGTTCATCCCTTTCTTCAACGCATCTATTCAAGGCATCAACCGTTTTGTTCGCTACTACATAGCGGCGGACGTGGGAGTGGACGGGAAGTTCGTACACGGGGAGGCACGGAGAAAGCTAATCGTGCAGAGAGCAACGGGGCTCGTGATGGCAACAGTCATTGGGGCGGCTCTGTCCCAGCTTCTGCGGCTCTCGGACAAAGAGGATTATGACAGGCTCAGCAATTACACCAAACTGAATTACTGGTGCATTCCCGTTCCCTTCGACGGTCTTGGGCTCAGCGAGCACGAATTCATCACCATATCCAAGCCCCGCGAGCTGGCCGTGCTGGAATCCACGCTGTCTTTCTTTGCTGATTACGCATTTGGCAAGGATTGGGCTGATGGCGATCTGGGAGACTGGTGGGAATACTTTTCCGGGACTGTGGCTCCTCCCATTATCGGGGATCTTTTACAGATCCCTTCCGACGGTATTGAGGAGAGTGGTTTTAACATTCTTGGTTCCATAGGTGTAGTCGGGCCGCTGATCGAGGTGTTCGCCAACCGGAATTTTCTGGGTCAGCCTATTATCCCTACCTATCTGGAAGATGTTCTTCCCGAGGATCAATACAAGCAGGACACATCTTTAGTGGCCTACTGGCTGGGACAGGCGTTCGGTTTGTCACCTGCTAAGCTGGATCATTTGGCCGAGGGCATCCTGGGCGGGTATTGGGAATGGCATAAGACTCTGTTCCCCAAGGGCGGTTGGGATTATGCGGATCCTTCTTTGGGCTTCCGTTCCAATCTGATCCGCAATAGCGCCTACTCTACCGACGTGGCCAACCGCCTCTACGACGGCAGGGAAGCGGCTATGCTGGCGTACAATTCGGATCCCGAGGATCTTGACAAGAAGATCACCTACAAGTGGTACGAAACCGCCACTTCCTTCTACTCCCGCTACGGCAAGCTGGCCAAGGCGACCGAGGACGGGAAGCAGGCCGAGGATGACCGTCTGCGGGCTCTGGAGCACGTGGAGTCCTTCCTCTCGGTCATGGAGTCAGGGGGCAAGGTCGCCGGTCAGGATGAGCTGGAGGCCTACGTGAGGGTGACGGGGGACACCTCGGTCATGCCCGGGGTCATGCAGACCTTCATCAAGTACGGCGAGAACGGGGCCTTTGATGAGGAGCTGATCTTGGACGCCAAGGAATACATCGAGTTCCAAGGCAAGTACAACGATCTGTATTGGAAGTACGCCGCCAAGGCTCTTGCGGGGAATCTGACCGAGGAGCAGAGGGGCGAGGCCTTACAGGTTGCAAGAGACCAGGCGTTGATTGAGGCAAAGAATTACATCCTGGGCTTGCACGGTTACAGCTCCAAGCGGTACCGTCAAACCACGGGATATGATGACGTCAAATCGGCGGGGGTGTCTCTCACCGATTATGCCAAGGTCAAGCAGTTCTGGCGGGAGGCCGAGTCCGACAAGGACAGGAACGGCCAGACCGTGAGCAGTTCCAAGCGGGATAAGGTGGCTGAGTATATCGACAGTTTGCGGATCTCCGACCGCAAAAAGGACGCCTTGTATCTGGCTATGGGGTACTCCGAAAGCACCTTGAAGGATGCGCCCTGGCATTAAGCCAACACACAATACGATACCCTGCGCGGGGGCGACTCTGCGCAGGGTATTTGCTATAATACGGGTGAGCGGTCGGGCATGGGACCGCATGAATTTCAGGAGGTATTTCACGTGAGTGTTAGAAAAGATGTTAACGAGATCCGTCGCGCGGGCAAGAACGGTGAGCGGGTCCTGGAGGATGTGACCGTCTATGCCACGACCAAGGACGAGGCAAAGAGGATCGATACGAGACAGTTCCAGATGGCTTCCTCCCTGACGGTCATGGAGGACGGTAGTGTATATCTGCTGGACGACGACGGCGACCGCGGCGGGAAGTGGCGATCGGTCGTGGATGGCACCGAGCTTGCGTAAGGAGGTGCCATCATGCTGACCGAAGGAAGAGTCCGAGCGATCGCGGCGCAGGTTGCATCGGCGATTGCCGCTAAGATCAAGCCGTCAGTATCCGAGGAGCAGATCCGAAGTGATGTGGAGGCCGTGCTCCGAGCTATGAAAGAGGCCGGGGAATTGGAAGGCGGCACCGTTACTGACGAGCAGATCGAGGCGGCGGTGGAGAAGTACCTGATCGAGCATCCCATTGAGAGTCCAGAGGCTGAAAAAGCCGCCGAAAGCGCAAAAAAGTCCGCGGAGGATGCGGAAGCCTCGGCCAGCGAAGCCAAGACCGCTGCCGATGAAGCGGGCGAATCTGCGAGAACCGCAGAGCAGAGCGCGTCCTCCGCCGATGAATCCGCATCGCTGGCGGCCAGCTCCGCCGAATCGGCTGAATCCTCTGCAAGTGCCGCCCAGGCTGCGAAGGACACGGCGGAGCAGAAGGCCACCGAAGCCGGAGAGAGCGCCGCAGAAGCCGCCGCGTCCGTAGAGGCAGCAGAAGCCGCCAAGCAGGCAGCAGAGGCCACCA